>JAAZNX010000155.1 GCA_012798025.1 Methanothrix sp.
AAGCGCCTATCTCGGAGGTTATTGTAAATGTCCTCTGTGGTGAAGCCCATCAGCTCACCTTTGCCATAAACGATCCTCTCGATGGTATAGTAGATATCATCGAACTTCCTCAGGGGATAGGTCCACTCTGCGAACTGCATTAAAGCAACCTCCTTATGTGGCATTTAGGAGTTTTAAGCGAATAAGAACCTTTCGTTTTCATCATGAGTTCTTCATCATAGGATGGTTCATAAACATGAAGGAAAAGCAAATAGCTTTGGTCGCATGAACCTATCTAATATCAAGGATCTACCATCCCTCCACAGAAAAATCTGCACTTGCAAGCTATGCGATCTATCTTTAGGTCGCACCAAGGCAGTGCCTGGAGAGGGGCCTTGTCCTGCAAAGATTATGCTGATAGGAGAGGCTCCTGGTCGAGAGGAGGACCTCACTGGAAGGCCTTTCGTGGGCCGAGCCGGGAGGCTGTTGGATCGCGCTCTATTTGACGCGGGCTTGAATAGATCGGAGGTATTCATAACCAGCGTCGTGAAATGCCGACCGCCCAAGAACAGAAAGCCCAAGCGCAGCGAGATTGTTGCCTGCCATCCTTACCTGAAGGCTCAAATGATGATGCTGAATCCAGAGTTTGTATGCTTGATGGGGAACGTGGCCGCTCAAGCAATCCTCGGGATGCAGGGAATCGTAGCTTTGCGTGGCAGGATCCTGCATGATCGCTATCTTGTGACTTATCATCCTGCAGCGGTTCTGAGGAATAAGAATCTCATGGATGATTTTGTCTCCGATCTCAAGATGACCAGCAGGCCACACTGAAGCCAAAAGGTGCGTTCTTGTTCTGCCTTACATATGATATCTGGAATGAGATCGTCGATGATGTGGTTGGTGCCCACATAGATCTCTTCGAGGCCATGCACCATGCGAGCGAGCAGCTTCAGCTCTCAAAGCCCCTGATAGACGATCTGAAGGGCAGGGGCGTGAAGGAAATTGGAACAGGTTCTCAGAGGTTCCTTCTAAAGATAGATTTCTTAGAGGACAAGATAGGGGGTTTCAAGATATCCCTTCTGGCTGCAGAGGATATCGAGGTCTTCGAGGAGCTCAAGGCAGAGATAGCGTCTGATCATGGCTTCTGTATTGAGGAGATCGAGGGCTTTGAGCTCGAACACGGACTGGATATGGACGAAGACATCTTCGAAGAGATGAGAGAGAGCTACGGGATAGATGTTGAGATCGACGAGAACGAGCTCCTCTTCGAGCTAGTGGTATTCGATAGCCAGGATATTGATGACAGCCGAAAGATCGATGAGGCATGGAATGGAAATGCCTCAGCGAATTAATCGAAGTCCGAGCACCGCCCCTCACGGAATTTGTAGATGAGATAGCCCTCGAAGGCGTGCTCCATGCCATCCACTGCCAGGAACTCGCCTCTGTCAACCTCTGCTGTGGCTGCATCGATGAGGCTCTGAAGATCTCCGCACTTTTTGACTATGAACAAAAGGGCTTCGTTTAAGATCTCAGTGGATATCTCCTCGCTGAGTATCTCACAGAGCCTCTCCACGAGCTGTGCATCGCTGGCATCCAGATGAGCCTTTAAGCCTATGAAGGTCGAATCCAAATCTCCGAGGTTGTGTTCGAAATAGCTGCGAATGCCGGCTTTTACCTCTTCTTCAGTTCCCACCAGGTAGAGCGCCTTTCTCGCCTGCATGGTCGTGATATCATTTATGCGAGCAGTGCAGACGGTTATCTCCTTGGGATCGATCTTCAGATAATCGGCCAGGGCCTGCTTGCGCTGCTCCATATTTACCATTTAGAGGGTCTCCGGCTCGATCTCGTGCTTGAAGGATATCCGGACCTTTGCGCGGTACTCCACGACCCTACCATCTGCGAGCTTCGTGTCCAGCTCCACGACCTCGGCGATGCGAAGGTTTGTCAGTTTGTCCGATGCTCTGTCCACCGCCCCCTTAACTGCCTCCTCCCAGCCGATAGGAGATGAACCCACCAATTCGATGGCTTTGTAGACGCTACCGCCCACTTCGCGCTGCATAATCGTTATAAGGATCTCATCCTTGATATCTTTTACCTGGGAGCGGAGAGGAACAAAAGAACTCCGGCCTTCAGGGCGGCAAGGAAGCCGCCAAGTGGATCATGCAATAGCATCCCCCGGTACGGGGGTAGGTCTGCAGGCCTATTCGGCTGAAAAGAGGATCGAAGGTCGCCTAATCTACCTTTTCATCAATTGATGCGTCCTTTGTCCCCTCTTTGGGCGCCTCATTCTTCGATTCTTTCTTAGGTCCTCTGCCCATGGCTAGCAATGATGCCTTGGCCTGGATCCTGGCCAGAGGATAGTCGTCCTTGGCCACCTTTTCCAGCGCTTCGATTGCCCTGTTATCCTTCAGCTCTCCTACAACCCAAGCTGCACCAGCGCGTACATCCTTGTTAGCATCGGACAAGGCCTGGATCATTCGATCCGCTATTTGTTTTCCGTATGCGGCAATGGCAACCATTGCATTGCTCTTGACAAGGTACTCCTCATCCTTGAGAGCTTCAATGAGCGCCTCAAGCGCCTCGGATGGTGCTCGCTTGGAGAGAAGAATGATGGCATTTGAGCGCACCAGCATGTGCCTGTCCTTGGTGGCCTCGATCAGCTTCTCAGTAGACCAGCTTGGGTCTGGGAGCACCGCGGGCATCGAGGGCGCTTCAGCACCACATGTTGGACAGGCCTCATCCATCATGGATCGCGTGACTATAGGCGCTGCCTTGCCCTCAACTTTTTTCTCTTCAGTCGAGACTTCTTCAGCTCTCTTCTCTTCTTCCATACTATCTTCCCTGCGACTTATTCTACTTCAGCTTTTCCTAGGGCAAAAGCCCGTCTGTTGGCTTCCAGATACTTGGACAAAACAACCTCTGCCAGAGCATCCAGCAAAAGACCTTCAGGGAGCGGGATGTACCTTGAGAGCGCACCGAGCATGACCACATTCATTGCCTGAGCAGTGCCAGCTCGCTTGGCAAGTGCAGTGGCATCTATGGGCATCGCCATGCGGCAGACATCGCGCAACGCCGCTAGGATCTCCTCCAAAGAGGGATATGCTGCAATCCCCGTGGTCACAGTCACGGGCAGAACGGGGCTGGTGTTCACCAGGGCTACGCCATCTGAAGAGAGGAAGTGAGCAAAGCGAAGTGCTTCCGCCGGCTCCAAGGCCAGTAGCACGTCCGCTCCTCCAGCCGCAACCATAGGGCTGAAGCGGCATCCAATTCGAGTATGGTTGATCACACTCCCTCCACGCTGAGCCATGCCGTGCGTCTCTGCTCCGCGAACGCTCTTGCCTGCCTTGACTGCTGCTCTGCCAATTACATCCGAGATCAAAATGACTCCCTGGCCGCCTACGCCAACTATTACTATGTCACACTCCGAGGTCCTCATCTCACCACCTCCGAGATGGCAGAGCTGGGACATATTTTGGCGCACACTCCACAGCCAGTGCAAAGTGCATTGATCCTGGCCTTATTGCCCTCAAACTCGATGGCAGGACAGCCATAGTCTACGCAAATCCTGCATCCTTGACAATCATCGCTCACAGTGAAACTTCTGCGACTGCTCCCTGAGCGTCTGGCCTTGATCACACATGGCTGCCGGGCGATGACCACGGAAAGCCCTGGAAACTCCTTGGCCTTTTGGAAGCATTCAATGGTCCTTTCCAGATCGTTTGGATCAACCGTCTCCACGAGGCCGGCCCCCAAGGCACTGGCCAGCGCCTCTAAGGAGACCTTGATCGTTGGCTCACCAGTGGCGGTAACTCCTGTGCCGGGATGGGGCTGGTGCCCGGTCATGGCTGTGGTGGAGTTGTCCAGGATTGTCACCGTTATCCTGGCTTTGTTGTAGGCCGCGTTCAAAAGGCCTGTCATGCCTCCATGCAGAAACGTCGAGTCTCCCAGGCTGCAGCAGATGTCCTCAGGCTCGCCGCCAAACCTTATGCCGCTGGCAAGGGTGATGCTCGCACCCATGCACAGACATGTGTCCACTGTGCCCATGCCCACTGCCATTGTGTAGCAGCCGATGTCGCTTGGATATACGGCCTTCTTGCCGAAGACCTTGCGCATGGCGTAGTATGTCGCGCGGTGGCTGCAGCCCGGACAGAGGGCCGGGGGCCTGGGCGGCAGGATCTTATCAGCCGCAGGGATGCGCAAAGGCTGTTTTTCCTCCAACCCTCTCATGCGCGCCACTGCATTTCTAACCTGCAGGAGATCCAGCTCGCCTTCGCGCAAAATGAGGCCACCCTTTCCAAGAATCTCAACTCCCGGATTTACCTTCCTTGCCAGCCTTTCCACCTGCTCTTCCACCACGGGTTCCAGCTCTTCCACTACCAAAACCCGCTTGACATGCCGAAGCATTCGCTCTATCAAACTGGATGGCAGAGGATAGGTTCCAATGCGGAGGAGTGATACGTCCAGGTCCAGATCCAAAACAGCCTCCTCCGCGTAAAGGCCGGCTATGCCCGAGGCGATGATCCCATCTTCTGCTCGCAGTGTGAGCCTATTCCATCTCGTGCCTTGCAGCGCTTGCTCGATAGCTGACTGCTTCTCGACCAGCTCAGTATGCAGCGGCCTGGCATGCACCGGCAAGGCCACGCGTCGCGCAGGGTTCTTGATGAATCGAGGACTTTCGCATGGCGGCTGGGGCTCGCCGAACTGTACATCTGCCCTGGCATGCGATACTCGCGTCGTAGGCCTGAGCATCACAGGGATATTAAACCTCTCGGACAGATCAAAGCCGAAAGCTGCCATATCCCTGGCTTCCTGGGGATCTGCCGGGTCCAAGCAGGGAATAGATGCGAACTGGGCGTAGCGCCTTGAATCCTGCTCGTTCTGAGAGGAGTGACAGTAAGGGTCATCTGCAGATATCAACACCAATCCTGCGCCTACGCCCAGATACGCCAGCGTCATGAACGGGTCTGCTGCCACGTTCAGGCCAACGTGCTTCATCGTAGCTGCGGCACGCACGCCCGTCCAGGAGCCTCCGGCCGCCACCTCCAGGGCAACTTTTTCGTTGACCGACCATTCCACATGCAGTGGCATGTCTCCTTTGAGATCAACAAGAGTCTCTATGATCTCCGATGAGGGCGTGCCTGGATAGCCGGCCACAAGCCCTACTCCAGCCTCAAGCAGTCCTCTGGCAATCGCCGCGTTTCCGAGGAGATATTCTCTCACAAACAACCATCCTTTAAATATATTTTTAACAATATTCCATATATTAAAGGTTAATTCTCCTCCTCTCTGATAATCGTTTTGATCTATTTCGTGTTTTTTGACCTATTTCAGTCTCACAGGTGACGAGCCCAAAATTAATTAAACCAAAGGATATGATTTCATTAAAATGGTCGAGTGGCAATCGGACTGTACCGGCTCAGTTTACAACTTTCTTTCCCGTGGCTGCCAGATCTGCAAGCAAGGGGCAGGGTTGGTGCTCTTTGTGACCGGCAGATGCAATCGTAGTTGCTTTTACTGCCCCATCTCAGAGGAGCGACGTTCGCAGGACAAGGCGTTTGCAGATGAGCTGCCTGTGCAAAGCATTGCAGATATTCTGGCAGAGGCCAGGGCCATCGGCGCCCTGGGCACAGGCATCACAGGCGGCGAGCCTCTGATGAAGATGGACTTCGTCTTGGAGTGCATAAGGGCCTTAAAGGGCGAGTTTGGACAGGAGCATCACATTCACCTTTACACGGGCCACCTTCCCAGGCTTGAGGACCTCAGAAAGCTGAGAGACGCGGGCCTGGACGAGATCCGCTTTCATCCTCCTGAATCTGATTGGACTGAACCCTCGGGCCTCAAAGAGACCATCTTGGATGCCAAGTCGCTGGGCCTTGAGGCGGGCGTTGAGATCCCTGCGTTCAAAGCTGCGCCAAGGATAGTGGATGCTGTCAGGGAGACGGATGCTTTCTTGAATCTCAACGAGCTGGAGTTCTCAGAGACCAACTTTGCAGGCCTTCGTGCCCGCGGTTTTGTGCCCGAGGATCTCGGCTGCGGTGCAGAAGGCAGCGAAGAGATTGCAAGAGAGCACTTCTTGCACAGTGACCTGAAAGTGCACTACTGCCCCTCCCGCTTCAAAGATGCAGTGCAACTCCGCGAGAGGCTGAAGCGACGAGCTGAGCGTGTGGCTCGGGCATTTGATTTTGTGACTGAGGAAGGGACCATCGTTCATGGCACCATCGAAGGAGATCTGTCGGGGGCCCTGCAGCTTTTGCAGGATCTTGAAGTCCCAGTCGAGATGTATTCCTGTCGTGATGGCCGAATTGACATCGCTGCGCCCATATTAGAGGATATTTCAAAAGAGTTAAAAGACATCGGTTGTACAGTCTCAGTAATTGAAAGATACCCCTTAGAAGATGGGCTGGTTGTGGAGAGAATACATTTATAATCCTTAAATTCATTGCTAAGGGGCGGTGATTTTGCCGGATGGAGAGCGCTGAAGAACGAATCCAGGAGAGGCTCAGGAATTACCTTAAGCGAGACGGCATAGGTATCCGGAAGGCCGTTTTGAAATTGTTTTTGAGCGATGGTGCGTACACCACGGAGGACGTTTTCACTTATCTGGCCAAAGAGGGTTTTGACGTGAGCTATCGTGGAGTCTCTGCCATGGTCGGGCTCATGAACACCCGCCTGGGCATCCTGAGCATTGATGTCTCCGGTGACCATAATGTCTACTCCCTCAAGGGCGACCACAAAGGAGTCGTGAGGGCGGTGCTAGATAACTACTAGTCTTACAGCACTGAATATTGCCACAAACATCAGTTAGGCGGTTCCCCTCTTTTCATTCTCTTCATGTACTTGTTCAGCACTATATCCGCCATCAGGTTGATGCCTGTTAGGGCAGCATGAACCACAGGACCTGCAGACATACGCTCTTTGTAGAGGCTGTGCAGTTTTTTGAGGTGCAGCAGGTTATACTCAAGACAAAGCCCCACCAGTTGCCAGTGCTCTGGGAGGGCATCGTCCTTTCCAAAACCCTTGGTCCCACCCAGTTTGGTTCCTGTGATGGTGGTGAAGAACAGCGGAAGTATGAGGCCAGTGTATTCTTTCAGCGACTCAACCAGATCTATGGTCTTCACCACGTCTTGAGCAGTCTCTCCGGGCAGCCCTAGCACCAGGCTTGCCACTGGAAGCCACGACTCCTCATCGAAGAGCCTGTAGCAATCTTGTACTATTTGGGGCCACCGTCCAACCTCACCGGGCAAGGCTTTGCGCGGCATGTGCATCTCCAGGATGCGACAGCTCCCCGTCTCGATGCCGATCCAGGCAGACATATATTTCTGATCTGAGCCGACGCCTACAACCTCCGACACCTTGCGAATCAAGCCTGGATTCTGATGGGCTGTTGCCAGGCTGAGGTGGGAGATGTCTATGGTGTGCGGCCCAAGCCGCTTTACGCCTCTCATCAGCTTCAGCACCAACTCGTCATTCGTCTCCATCCCCCTTGATCCATAGGTGAGAACGTCCTCGGAGTGAAGAATGATGTCCTTTTGCCCGTTTAGGAGGTTCACCCTGACGTCATCCAGTATGCTCTCCACCGGCCTGTGACGAACTTGGCGCATCGTAGGTGAGCAAAAGGCGCATCCCCTCCAGCATCCTCTGCCAACCTCCACGATTCCGGCGATGGTGGCGCCGCGGTTTATAGGAATCCTATCTGCTGGAACTGCATCTCCTCTGATGACCCTAGGCACTGGATCGCCTTGCAGGATTTTGCTGCAGACTCTGGGAAATTCGCTCTCGCCCTCGCCAAGGTAGATGTGATCCACGCCGACGTCTTCGTCCATCAGCTCCCAGGCGCCGTTGCCTCCTACCACAATCTTCGGCCTGTGTTCTCTGATGAGGGGATGGTTTATCAGAGCAAGGAACTTTGAGCGGTTATGCGGAGGGCCACGACCGATGATCTCCTCCAGCTCTCTTACTGCAATCTTGCCCATTGGATCGTCGTGGGTGATTCCCACGATCTCCGTCCGAGGACCTATGGCCCTGTCCAGGTGATGCGGATGGGCGACGATTACCTCATCCTTTGAGAATCCAAAATCCAGCAATGCAGCCTCCACTTTTCGCATGCCGCATGGTGCAATTTGCGCGGATCCATCAGGTCCTGCAGGCACAGGCGGGCAGAAGAAGTAGCGTAAAATCCAGTCAGGGAGCACTGCTCGTGGCATTATGGCGGCAAAGCCCAGCATCACGCCACCGTGATAGCTGCTCATCATGGTGTCGTCGCTGGTCAGAACGATTCTCTTGCCTTGCATACGTGGCATCTTGATTGCATCCTTTCCTTAGTTTTGGCAGATAATGTTGTTGGACAGGATTGCCCCAACAAGTTTTTATCGGATTGCTGACGTTTGGACCCAGTTGTGCAAGAGAAGTCGCTATCGGAGATCAACGAACGCATTCGCGACGGATCCGCCCGCGTTGTAACAGCGGAAGAGATGCCCAACCTCGTACAGGAGCTGGGGACCGCTGGAGCAGTGAGAGAGGTGGATGTCGTAACAACAGGAACCTTTGGGGCCATGTGCTCTTCCGGGGTCTTTCTCAACCTAGGCCACAGCGATCCTCCCATAAAGATTCTCAGGGCTAGGCTCAACAAGGTTGAGGCCTATGGGGGAATTGCTGCCGTGGATCTTTTCCTGGGCGCCACTCAACCATCCCAGGATCAAGGAATCGAGTACGGAGGAGCACATGTAATCGAAGACCTGGTGGCAGGCAAGCAGATAGATGTAGAGGCAGAGGGAGCAGGCACGGACTGCTATCCTCAGATGGAGCTTGAGACAGCTCTGAGGCTCGATGACTTCAACCAGGCAACGATGGTGAACCCGCGCAACGCCTACCAGCGCTATAACGCAGCCACCAATTCCTCGGATCGCACGCTGCATACATATATGGGAACCCTGCTTCCTCGCTGTGGAAACATCCACTACAGCGGAGCAGGTGTGCTCTCACCACTATCCAACGATCCTAATCTCGACTATATCGGCGTAGGCACACGAATATTTCTCGCAGGGGCCAAAGGATATGTCATCGGCTCAGGGACGCAGCACAATCCACAGAACAACTTTTCTACACTCATGGTCACTGGCGATCTGAAGAAGATGAGCACCAAATTTTTGCGGGCCGCCACATTTCACAAATATGGACCAAGCCTATACCTTGGGATCGGGATTCCGATACCTGTTCTTAATGAGACTGTTGCCAGGAACACTGCTGTTCGTGATAGAGACATCACAGTCCCTGTGATTGACTACGGCATCCCACGCCGTGACAGGCCCTCTTTGAAGATTGTGAGCTACGAGGATCTGAAGTCCGGACTGATCGACTTAAACGGAAAGGAGGTTCCCGCCTCATCTCTCTCAAGCTTCCACGTGGCCCGCGAGGTTGCAAAGAACCTTAAAGAGATGGTGGAGAAGGGCGAGTTTCTGCTCAGCCAGGCAGTGGAGCCGCTTTCGCGCATCGGCAATTCCCGGCCCATGAAGCAGACGAAGGAGTCGCCAAACGTGGGCGATGTCATGAGCCGCGATGTGGTCACCGTCGGAGAGGACATTCATGTGGAGAAAGCTGCAAAGCTGATCGTGAGCGGAAGCTTCGATCATCTGCCCGTGGTCTCAAAGGATGGAAGGCTGATTGGCATCATCACTGCCTGGGATATATCAAAAGCTGTAGCGAGCGGCAAGCCTGCCCGAATTTCGGAGATCATGACCAAGCGAGTTTATTCTGCGATGCTGGACGAGCCCATAGAGCTTGCAGCCCGCACCCTCGATACTCATAGCATTTCGGCTCTGCCTGTAGTGGATAGAGACAACAAGGTAATTGGAATGATCACCAGCAATCATCTCTCTCGATTACTGGCCAGGAGGCAGTAGACATGAAACTCATGCTGCACGTCGCGCCGGGAATTGTGCGCTATCCACTCATCGCATCTGTAATTTTAGAGACCTCTGCACTGGTGAACATCGAGAGAGCCAGCATCGATGCAGTGAGCGGCGAGATCGTCCTAGAGGTTCCAAGCGAGAAATGCACTGAGGTGAAGGAGGCCTTTGAGCGCAGGGGAGTTCGAGTTGTGCCCCTGGAGATACCTGTTATCAGAGATGAGAACGAGTGCGTACACTGCGGCGCGTGCATCTCAATATGTCCCACTGCGACCTTCCGATTCGAGGATTGGCTTTTGGTAGCAGATTCTGGAAAGTGCATTCAGTGCGGAGCATGCGTTGTGGGATGTCCGCAGCGTGCCCTGAAGCTGGTGCTGAAGTAGAACTTCTGGAGCTTGGAGGAGGATGTGACAGCAATAATCTGGTTAGATATATATTTATTTTTTAAACGTTGCTTCTGGATGCAACTTCTAGAGAAAATACCAAAATGATTTGTATGTTTTATCGAATTTGTCCGTTTTTCAAGAAGTTTGGGGTTGATAAAGTTATATTACTTAATTAATAATCTTTTTATTTTTTTTAATTAACAGTAGAAAGAAATAGAAGATTTTATATGTAAGGACTGTTAATACTGAAGAAATACACAGCGATGTATATTTCGGCGGTGGGGGAACAAGAGATGTTGACCGAGATCGATGGTTTCGCGCAGCTGGACGGTGTTCGTGGTGTCTGAAGACAGAATCGTGTCCTGCCTTGAGTCCTTTGCAAAGGTTCTGGCAGATCCGAAGGGCTATGATCCAGAGAGCTTGAGGGAGCTATCGTCAAATGCACCAGACCCTGTCTCCTCCTTCATTTTGGCCACCCTCTCAT
Source organism: Methanothrix sp. (assembly GCA_012798025.1). Taxonomy (GTDB): domain Archaea; phylum Halobacteriota; class Methanosarcinia; order Methanotrichales; family Methanotrichaceae; genus Methanothrix. Next base: position 10,755 of record JAAZNX010000155.1, read on the forward strand.
CGGATGAGGCAGTCATGCAGTGTAAATTTCACGAGCTGGCAGATCATGTGTCTAAACTGGGCAGCTTTTCTGCCTGGTTCAGCCTGGCTCTGCTGGCCCACCGCCTATTCTTTCATCAAGCTGCCATTGAGTACTATGAACGCGCCCTGCATCTGGCCGAGGTCCAATACGATAAAAGAAGGGCATCTTTGGCGTTGATAGGTCTGGGAAAGCTTTATGCTGAGGTGGAAGACTGGGAGCGATCGGCCGGGTGCTACGAAAAAGCGCTGCAGTGCCTGACTGAGGCGGAACAGTCCGCTGAAGCTTTGACGGTTTTAAGAGATCTCGGCCATGTCTATCAAATGAGAGGCGAGCACGACAAGGCCTTGAACTGCTTTTGCAGGATTATAGAAGGGCTGGATGCAGACGACAGGTCCGGCAGGGCCGATGCCCTGAGCTGCATGACAGATATCTACAAGTTGCAGGGCACCTATTTTAAGGCAGTGGAATGCGCAGAGAGAAGCCTGCTAGAGTGGGAGCTGTCTGGCGACAAGGAAGGGGCCGCAAGATGCATGGCTTCGCTTGGCTCGCTCTATCAGCTTCACGGTGCATTTAAAAGGGCCAAAGAGTGCTATGATGCTGCCTGGCACCAGCTAGAGGATCTGGGGGATTTAGCAGGTGCAGCCAACATGCAAAGCAAGCTTGGCGACATCTATTTCCAGGAGAGAATGTGGCCACAGGCGATGGAGTGTTATGAGAAGAGCCTGAGGGCTTTGGAGGGCGCCGGTGCAGCCCGCGTTCTGAACAGCATGGGATTGGCCTGCCTGGAGCAGGGGAAATGGGAACTAGCAGCGGCCCATCTTCAAAGGTCCATTCAGATCCTAGAGCAGCAGGGAGACCCTTGTGGCATGGCCGATTCTCTCTCGTCCTTGGGATGCTTGCACTATCGTTTGGGCCAGTATGATGAAGCCCTGAAATGCTACCAGAGATGCCTGGAGGTCAAAGAGCTTCATAAGAATCTGACAGGTGTCCCGGCGATTCTGAATAACCTAGGGCTAATCCACGCCGATCGCGGCGAATGGGAGTCTGCTGCAAGCTGTTTTCAGAGGTCCATAGATCTGCTTACAAAGTCCGGCGAGCCCCTGGCTGCGGCCAAAGCCATGTCAGACATGGGTTGCATGCATTATCTGCATGGGGAAATGGACAAGGCACATGACCTCTACAGCCAGGCGCTGGAGATTCAGGATGGTTTGGGCGACCTGTTTGGCGCTTCCAAGACTTTAGGGAACCTGGGGCTCATCTATCAGCTCAAAGGCGATTTGGATGCAGCAAAAGACTGTTTCCAAAAGAGCATGGATGGCTATGAACGATCTGGCGACGCGCAAGGCGTGGCAACTTCTCATTTGAACCTGGGGCTGATCGAGCAGCTCAAAGGCGATTGGGACCATGCACTCGCCCATTTTAAGACTGCCATTGTGGCCTTCGAGGAACTGGGAGACGACAGTGGTGTCTCCACTGTGCAGAATAATTTGGGAAACCTTTACGCTGATATGGGCGACAGTTCGCAGGCCACAAAATACTATACACTAAGCCTTGATGCCAGGCGCGCGCTGGGCGATCGGCACGGAACGGCTATCACTGTCGGCAACCTGGCCAGAGTTTACCATAAGTTGGGTCAAAGAGAGAAGGCTGAGGAGCAATACAGGCAGAGCCTGGCAGATTTTAGGGAGCTTAAAGACAGGTTGGGCGAGTGCAATTCTCTTCTGGGACTGGCGAATTTGATGGCCGAATCCAGGAATTTAGAGGAGGCTTTGCAGCTTTTCGGCCAATGCCTGGCATTGCAAAAGGAACGGGAAGATGCGAGGGGCGTGATCGCAGCCCTTGGAGGGATGCTAGGCGTCTTCTGCCACCTGGGTCGCTGGCAGGAGGCGAGGCATCTATGCGATGATGTCCTGGCATTCGTGCGCTCGCTTGGGGACCCCGAGGCAGTAGCAACTGTCCTGTGCAGCCAGGGCAATCTTCATTCTGAGCTGGGCGACTGGGACGGAGCCCAACATAGCTACAGGGAGAGCCTGGAGATTTTGGAGCGGCTTGGGGACACATACAGCATGGCAGTCGCCCTGAACAACCTTGGAAATATATGCTATCGTCGGGGTGATTGGACTGCAGCCCTGGAGTATTACAACAGCAGCCTGACAAGCTTTGAGCAGTCGGGCGATTCGAGGAGTGAGGCATCGGTCGTGAGCAATATCGCCAGCATTTGCTACAAGAGAGGAGACTGGTCACGAGCATTGGAATGCTATCAAAAGAGCCTCGACATCTTCGAGAAGCTGGAAGATCTAACTGGTGCGGCCAGCGTCCTTGGCAATCTCGGAACCTTTTATTATCGAAGAGGAGAGCGCTCATTGGCCCTGGAGCACTTCAGAAGAGGCAAGGCCATTCTCGAGCGTCTGGGAGATGTCCAGGGCGTCGCTGAAATGCAGGCCAACATCGATATGGTAAAGGCCAGCCAAGGGGATATCCTTGCATCCGTTAGCGATCACAAGAGGCAACTCCAGGAGATGGTGGCGAGTGGCGACCTCTCTGGGCAGGCAGAGGTGCTGGGAGCAATTGCGAGTTGCTATGCAGACAGGTTTGAGTGGAAGCTGGCACTCTCCTGCTATGAAGAGAGCCTGGCACTCTTCGAGCAAACGGGCGATGTCTACTGTCAGGCCCAGACCATGTTCAACATCGCTCTGGTTCACAAAGACAGGGGCGATCTGCTCCAGGCTGCTCAGACCTTCGAGCAGAGCTTGAAGATATTTCAAAATCTTGATGCCGTACCGTGCATCGCTCTGGCGAAGATGAACCTTGGGATCATACTCGAGATGAGCGGCCAGCTAGCTGAGGCGGAAGAACTCTTGAGCGAGGCCTTGAAGGTGCTGGAGGCCCTTGGTGCAATGCCCGATTTATGTGAGGGCTATCTGGCGATGGGCCGGTTCAAACTACGCACAGGCCAATGCATTGAGGCCAAATTTTATCTCTCGTTGGCCGAGACTTTGATCTTTCGCACCGACTTTATGCCACTGAAGATCCAGCTCTTTAGAGCACAAGGAGAGATGCATCAAGCCGAGAAACGCTATCGTGAAGCTGAGAGATGCTACGAAAAAGCATTGGCCCAGGCAAGACGACTCTCCAATTCCCTTGAAGTGGCAAGATGCCTGGAGCATTTGGGAAGGCTGGCAATGGAGAAGAAGGACTATCGCGATTCTTTAGCAAGGCTGCAGCAGGCACTGACATCCTTCCAGCATTTGGGCGCAGCATCTGACGTTATCGCCGTTTACCATGATCTGGCCACCCTCTTCCTGGCCCAGGAAGACCACACACGCGTGGAGGAGATGGCGGTCCTGCTGGAGCGTCAAGCAGAGCTCCTGGGATACCAGGGACCTTTCATCAAAGCCCTGGCCGAATGCAAGGAGACCCGAGAGGCCCATGAAGAGCTAGAGGTTTTGAACCACCCGCGCATCTAAAGATCAGATCCCACAATAGAGGGCAAGAAGCTCAACTGCAAATCCACCTCTGCAAGTGCATGTCTTATCTGCGGCTCCTTGAGGAGCGCATCCAGTTCATTTAGACGGGCTATCACATCCCAGATTCTGGACGCCTTATGCTCGCTCCTGTAACGAACTGGAGTGTAATAGATCTCTCCATGAGCCTGGTCCGCCTCGACGCCGAAGTAATCTCTGCCATAAAAGCCCTTGAAGTTGATGATTATGGGCTTGTAGATGCTCTTGAGGGCAGGCACATAGAACTCCTCCAGTATCTTTTGGAGCATTCGGTTCTTTGCCTCTGCAACTCTGAGCCTCAAATAGCCCTGGCCGTGGATGTAACTTGCATAATGGACCTCATACTTTATGCGGGATCGCAGGTCGGTTATCATCCCGAGGGTGAACTCGCATGTGTCCTCAGTCTCAGTGGGGTCCAGGTTGAGGAAGTAATTGATGTATAATATGTATCCATTCTCAAATGATACTACCACATGGGATTCATCATTTTCTCCTCTCTTGGCCTTGATCTCTTTCACATCCCAGCCAAAGAGCCTCTTGGCCTCTTCTCTTTCACAGCTATGATAGGCAAACTCCCGAACCTTCTCCAGCAGATCTCCCATGGTTTCCATTTATCTTTCCTCTTCACTAGTATCGGATAAACATTATGCAAGGGCGCGAGCGGCAAACGTCAAAGGAGCAGAGCCAAGAACGACGCTGCCAGGGTCAGGGCTATCGTCCCTTGCATGAATCCCAATGCTCTGGGCACATCAGATGTTTCGGGCACCTTTCCTCCATCCAGCAGCACATAGTAGCCAGGCTTCTCCAGGCGGATTCCCAAGGCTCCTGCACAGGCTGCCATAGGCCAGCCGGAGTTTGGGCTTGGCGTGGCGCTATGATATTCGAGCGCTGCCTGAAGGCTCGCGCCTGCCCTTTGGGGCCTCGCCAGCGCCATCAAGAGAACGCTCAAGCGGGCCGGAATGAAGTTGAAAAGATCGTCCAGCCTGGCACCGGCATACCCCAGATCCCTCAATTCGCGGGTCTTGTATCCAAGCATGGAGTCCATGGTGCTTATGGCTTTGAAGGCAAGTGCTGCCTCAAGGCCAAGGCCAAGGGGCTCGAAGAGCAGGTAGTAGAAGATCGGCGAGAGAATTGAGTCCACATAATTTTCTGAGAGCGACTCTATCACTGCAGAGACAGCTTGGGCGCGTGACAGAGAGGACGTCTCGCGACCCACAAGAGCTGGCAGCATGCTCTTGGCAGCATCAATATCCTGGTCGATCATCCTGCCTATATCTGCAGAAGTACGCAGAAGACAGCGAATCGCGAAGGTGGATTTCAGGAGAAAGGCCGAGATCAGCAGGGACAGAAGCGGGACTGGCGCTGCCAGGCGCACTAGAAAGTGGCCTATGAGGACTGTAGAAAGCACCACAATGAATGCGAGAGCTGTGCCCTGCAGCCTGCTCGGCCTTGCACGAGTGCGCAAGATGGCGATCAGTCTGCCAATCCAGACCACTGGATGAATCCTGGCAGGCGGCTCGCCAAGGAGGATATCGAAGGTCGTTGCGATAAGTAAAACCGCCAGACCCTCTTGAATCATAGCAGCTCCTCCAGCCTCTTCCAAACCAATGAGGTGGTCTCGCCCTTCATCAGTGCATACAAGATCTGTTCGGCCACATCTGGACGGTGAACGATGATGCAGGACTTGCAGGACCAGGACCCATCCTTCTCCTGCCCCCCGGTTCTGGGATCACGGCAAGGGTAAAAAGGACAAAAGCAAAGGGAACAGTCCTGTCCTGGGAAGTGGCAGGGAAAGTTCTCACAGTTCAGTCTCTGCATTTCAGTGCCCGCTCCAGTGCAGCGACGAGTTGCCTGTTCTCTTCTCTACCTCTCACTGCCACCCTTATGTAGCTCCTGCCCAGTCCAAAGGACTGGCAGTCCCTCACAAGGACGCCGCAGGCCATCGTACGCTCAGTAAGCCTCTCTGAGCTCAAGCCTGTGCGCTCGATGTTTACTAAAATGAAGTTGACGCTGCTTGGCAGCGGCTCCAGACCCAGGGATTGCAGGGCAGGGACGAGGAAGGCCCGCTCCTCTCTGATGAGCTCTCTGGAACTTTCCAGATGCTCCTTGCAGCCCAAGAGATGCACTCCTGCAGCGGCAGCAATTGAGCTTAAAGACCACGGTACCCTGGCAAGGTTCATGATCTTGGCCAGCGCAGCATTCGTCACTCCAAAGCCAAGCCGAAGGCCAGGCACTCCGAAGGACTTTGTCAGAGACCTCATGACGAACAAATAGTTCATGCTGGGCGCAATGCTCGCCACGCTCTGCTCTGGATCGGAGAGCTCTATGAATGCCTCGTCGACAAGCAAGAACACCCGCCTTTTCTCGCATCTTTGGGCTAAATCGAGCACCTGCTCCCTGGAAAGCAGCTTTCCTGTGGGATTGTTCGGATTGCACAGGAAGAGGGCCTTTGCTTGGTTCAAATCTGACTCGCAAAGGATGGGCAGCCCGTCCGGGCCGATCTTCACCCTTCTTGCAGCTCCACCGGCAAGGAGCGACTGATTTTCATACTCGCCAAAGGTCGGGAATGGTATCAAGGCCAGATCTCCCTCCTCCAAACAGACCTCTGCGAAGAGCCTTATGAGCTCTGAGGAGCCATT
>JAAZNX010000031.1 GCA_012798025.1 Methanothrix sp.
ATGCTGGACTGCGCGGGCTTGAAAGCAGGAATTGTGATCCTGAGAAACTACATCACACGCGAGCAGATCGCGCCTCTCATCAAAAACACTGTGGTCGATGGCTATGAATTCCTGGAGGACGACAAGAACGTCATACGCGAGCGCCTTTTATCTGATGTGTCCAGGATAGATGCCGTCCACGACCCTGGGACAGGGACTATGCCTGTGGACCATTTTTTCAATGTGCGAGGGATTGGAACAGTTGTTCTTGGATCAGTAGCCGAAGGTTGCATTAAGAAACACGATGAGCTGATGGTCCTTCCCGGAGGCAAGACTGTCCAGGTTCGGTCCATTCAGAAGCATGATGAGGACTTCGATTGTGCATGCGCTGGTGATCGGGCTGGCATCGCCCTCAAGGGCATAGAAGTTGACGAATTGGATAGAGGAGCCATTCTTACAAACGACAAGTCCATAAAGCAGGTATCTTCCATCACTGCCAAGGCAGACTTGGTAAAATATTGGCCTGCGCCTCTCAAAGAGGGAATGGTGCTTCATATCGGCCACTGGATGCAATTTGTTCCTGCCAGAATCGAGGCTGCAAAGGCTGATGGAGACTGGCACAAGGCCATTTTGACGGTAAAGCTGGATAAGATGCTGGTTTATCGGCCTGGCTCCAAGGCGGTCTTGACCTATCCAGAAGGCGGGAAGCTCAGGGTTGTTGGAAGACTCGATCTGCCTTGAAGACCGATACAAAAGAAAGCCAAAGGCTAGCTCTTTCTCGCAGCGACCTCTCTTATCATCTCGGAGGATATTGCAATTCCCTTGCATGTGTGCATGTTGAGCGAGAGAAGTAGCCCTACAACCTTGCCGTCCTGCACCAGCGGACTGCCGCTCTCCCCTGGCCCCGGCAGATCTGCAGGCGGCAGCACCACATAGGCTATTGACCAGGAGGTGTCGGAGATTTTGCACGACACCTCGTGCTGTGAGTTCTTCAGCTCAGCTTCCCCAAGCTTTGGCTTGCCAAGCTCTGTCTCCTGGCAGGCACCCATAATTGGGAAAAAGGCAAGATCAGCATCGCTCGGGACATAGGCCACCTTGCAGACCAGACCTCCCAGTCGGAGGCTGCGCGTTGCTGCTGCGCTGAAAATGTGTGCTGGAGCTACGCCCGCATAAACGCCACGCCAGGGGACGACTGCACCCAAAACACCGCCAGAGCGGCCCGCGATGAATTTGTCGCCAGATCTTATCACGAGATAATTGAACGTCGATGGAATTAATTTAGGTTTCTCCCTTGGCCACTTGACAAGACTTTTATCTTCTGAGATGGATCTATCAAGCTCATGCTATCCCTTACAGTTCATGCCGGTGGCCTGACCCTCAGAAATCCCGTCATGCTTGCCGCCGGAATCCTTGGCACCACTGGAGCCTCACTTAGGCGTGCCGCACTTGCAGGTGCAGGAGGCGTGGTCACCAAATCCCTGGGCTCTGTTCCAAGGGAAGGCCATCCTGGACCTACGATTGTGCAGGTGGACTGTGGCCTGCTGAATGCCATGGGCCTGCCAAATCCCTCTTACAAAAAGTTCCAGGAAGAGATAGATATTGCAAAGACGGGAGGCGTCCCAGTGGTGGCCAGCATCTTCGGCTCCAGTGCCGAGGAGTTCGCAGGAATTGCCCGCGGCCTGGATGCTGATGCCTTCGAGCTAAACCTCTCATGTCCCCATGCAGAAAAGTACGGCTCAGAGCTTGGCCGCTATCCCGATTTGGTGGAAGCAGTGACAGGAGCCGTGAAAGCTGCGGCGAACGCTCCCGTTTGGGTCAAGCTCACACCCAACACTGCGGACATCGTGGAGCTGGGACTTGCAGCCCAGAGAGGAGGCGCAGATGCTGTTGTGGCCATAAACACCTTGAAGGCAATGGCCATCGACATCGAGACAGGATATCCGATCTTAGGAAACAGGTTTGGGGGCCTGTCAGGTCCTGCCATCAAGCCTGTGGCAGTGCGCTCTGTCTATGACCTTGCCTTGAGGCTGGATATTCCTGTGATCGGCGTGGGTGGCGTCACATCCTGGGAGGATGCTGTGGAGATGATAATGGCCGGAGCCTGGGCAGTGCAGGTTGGCACAGCCCTGAAGAAGGGCTATGGCATCTTCGAGGAGATCACACTTGGCCTGACCCGTTACCTTGAGAGAAAATCCATGACGCTTGAAGACATCCGTGGAATGGCAGGGAGGCATTAGATGAGGCCCATGAATTCCATCATCCAGGAGGTGCGATCGGAGGCTCCGCTGGTCAGGACCTTCAGGCTGGACAAACAGCTAGATCCAGCGCCAGGGCAGTACGTTATGGTCTGGATCCGTGGGGTGGACGAGGTTCCCATGAGCTTCTCCTCTCCCGATACCATCACAGTACAATCAGTTGGCGAGGCCACTCGGGCGCTATTCAATCTGGGCGCAGGCAGCAGCATAGGGCTGCGGGGGCCCTTTGGCAATGGCTTCGTGCTGCGTGGCAAGAATATCCTACTGGTTGGAGGCGGCGTGGGAACAGCACCTCTCGCCTTCCTTGGCGAGCAGGCTCGCGGGGCTGGCATCAATGTCACATCCCTGGTTGGCTTTTGCTCCTCGCAGGACATAATCTTTCAGGACAGATTTGAAGCTTTAGGCGACCTTGTTATCACTACAGACGATGGATGCGTTGGAATAAAAGGGCATGTTGCAGAGGGCTTAAAGGAGTTTGATTTAACAGAGTTCAGCCAGATCTATTTATGCGGCCCAGAGGTGATGATGTGGGACATAATCTCACGTACACGCGAGCATGCGGGAAAGATCCAGGCCTGCATCAGCCGCTACTTCAAATGCGCCACAGGAGTATGCGGCTCATGCTGCCTGGACCCCGAGGGCGTGCGCGTCTGCGTGGAGGGACCAGTGTTCATGGCCGATCGTTTGATCGAGAGCGAGTTTGGAAGATACAAGCGCGGTCCTGACGGCAGCAAGGGCCAGTGCAGAGGCTAAGACAATGATAGTGCGATTTATGCATGATGGCAAAATCAGAGGTGGATCGTACAGCGAGGAGAACGGAATTGTCTCCGGAGGAGAGGTGCTGGCTTTAGAGGACGTCGAGCTGCTGGCGCCGTGCCAGCCGAGCAAGATCGTCTGCGTCGGCCTCAACTACACTGAGCACGCCCGGGAGCTGAAGATGCAGCTTCCCTCTGAGCCCATACTCTTCCTAAAACCGCCCTCAGCTGTCCTGGCGCCGGGAAAGGAGATCATCTATCCCCTTTCAAGCAGGCAGGTGGACTATGAAGGCGAGCTTGGAGTGGTGATAGGGAAGCGCTGCAAGAGCATTCCTGCAGCAGATGCAGAGAGATACATCCTGGGCTACACATGCTTCAACGATGTCACTGCCCGCGATCTTCAAAACAAGGACGGCCAGTGGACGCGCTCCAAGAGCTTTGATACCTTTGCGCCCTTTGGCCCCTGGATCGCCAAGATAGACCCCTCAGACGTGGATATTCAGACCCGTGTAAATGGTGTTGTGAGACAGAGATCAAACACTTCTGACCTGATATTTGGCATTCCCGATCTGCTGGAGTTCATAAGTGCCATCATGACGCTGGAGCCTGGAGATGTGATCGCGACTGGCACGCCTCCTGGAGTGGGGCCGATGAGCAGAGGAGACAGGGTTGAAGTGGAGATCGAGGGAATCGGGGTTCTGGAAAATATCGTAAAATAGAAGGAGAAGAATTGGATCAATCGTATCCCAATTTTTTGTTCGGCCTCCACAATCCGCTTCCATTGCAGCTCGGGCAGCTTATCTTTCCCGTATTATTACAGATGCATTTTTGCCTTCCCTCGTAATTTAGTGCATTGCCATGGCATTTGGAGCATTCTACCATGCCGGTGCCATGGCATTGAATGCAGTCGCTTTTGCCATGAACATTGAATTCATCTTTGATCATTTGATTTCGCATCTGCTCTGTGCTCCCACGAGATTATTTGTCTCCCCAGTGCTTCTTTAGCTCCTTCAGATTTTCAGCCTTCTGCCTCTCGCGCCTCGCCTCAGCTTCTAGATCTTGTGCCTCCGATCTGGCATGCTCTTTGCTGGTGCTCAAGGGGTTTACCATCCTTCTTTTTTCTGCAGCCTCCTCCTCTAGCCTTCTTGCTTTTTCTTCATGTTCCCTGATCATCTTATCAGCTTTTTCTTTGGAGTATCCATTGGCCATTTTCCTCGTCACCCAAGCGTATTTTTTCTCTGCGTTACAATGAAATTACCCTTTCAGGACTTCTGCGGCTTCCTTTGCCTTTTTGCCTTTGTTGACTATGGCCGCAATCGCCATGGTCATCTTCACAGGGTCTTCATGCTGGAAGACATTCCTGCCTATTGCCACCCCGCGCGCTCCAGCCTGCATGGCTCCTTCGATCATTTGCAGAAACTCCATGTCGGTCTCAGTCTTGGGCCCTCCGGCGATGACCACCGGCACAGGACAGCCCTCTACCACACGCCTGAAGGAGTCGGGATCTCCTGTGTAGTTGGTCTTGATGATGTCTGCGCCAAGCTCCGCTCCAGCGCGGGCAGCGTGTGCCACAACCTCCATATCATTTGGATTTGTGATTCCTTTGCCGCGAGGGTACATCATAGCCACGAGCGGCATGCCCCAGAAGTCGCATCTTTCGCTGACGCAGCCGAGGATGCTGAGCTGATCAGATTCCGTATCAGAGCCGATGTTGATGTGAACTGACACTGCATCGGCTCCCATCTTCAGGCATTCTTCCACCTGGCAGACTTGAACCTTGTTGTTGGGATCGGGGCCGAGCGATGTGGAGGCGCTCATGTGTACGATAAGGCCCACGTCCCTTCCATAGCCGCGGTGGCCGTGCCTGACCATCCCCTTCTGCTGCAGGACGGCATTTGCCCCGCCCTTTGCAACCTTATTCACCATCTCAGGCAGGTTTACAAGCCCCTTGATCGGACCCACAGATATGCCATGATCAAGGGGGATTATGACTGTGTTTCCGCTATCTCTGTCGATTATCCTCTCAATTCTCACTCGCTTGCCAATCTCACTCAAATCTCATCATCTCTCCGTGCTAATATGTAGCATGCTAACATAGATCATATTTAAAGCTTGCGCCGAAACTTTCGCTAACTCCTCAGCTCTCGCTCCAGGAACTCCACAACCCTGGGCCATGAATCCTCTGCAGCCTTTGCAGCGCCTTCAGCTGTGCCCCCAAGCCCCTCCCAGATATCGATGGTTGGTAGATAGAACTGGCGCATTGTGGTTGGATAATATGGATAGGGGATCAGCATATGCCCTCCCCGATCATAGGAGAGAAGCTGGTATGGGCGAGGATGATCATGAGATCTCAGCCGATCGATGGCTATCTGGGACAGTATATCGGATGGCCATACTCCGTCTCCCGGGTTTCCTATGAGCAGAAAGGCTGCCTGCGAGTTCTCCACTGTGATTGTGGCCTCTGCGACGCGGTCGCGCTGCATCTTTAGGCTGTAGAGGAAGGATGGCGCATCCAGGTAGGGGGTGCCGTTCCTCTGAGCCTCCGAAAACAGTCGGCCTTGCTCTTCACTCTCCATCATCAGCAGATAGGGAAAGGCCCTGCCTTGATAGGTCCAGGCCGGAGCATTTGGGCTCTCGCCGATGCCAGACCAGATCACGCCGCTAGGAGTGTATCCCACCACGGCCCTGATCTGGGGGAAGATTGTTGAAGCTAGCAATGCCAGCTCTCCTCCCCGTGATGCCCCAACAACTCCGATGCGGTTCTTTGCAACCATAGGTTGCTGGTTTAGATAGTCGATTGCCCTGGAGATAGTCTCCAAGGAGATGTTCTCCAGGGTGGGCGGCAATCCCTCTGCGCCGAAATAGGCGAGGGCCAGTGTTGGCATGCGGGTCTTGGAAGCTATCACAGTGGCCCAGCCTTCGTTGTATCCGCCTTCGGAACCTCCAAGCACTATGATCGCTGGGGTGGGTTCGGCGAGCTCTTGCGGTCTTATGAAAACCCCAACGATTGGGTCTGTGAGTTTCTCCTTAACGATATCGATCTGGCCGGTCCGCTGGATCGCCTGGCTCTCCACCTCCTGGCCATTCACCGATAAGGTTACATTGAGGGTATGGATGACAGGAAAAGGCGAGACCATCTGCACTGCCCGATCTACGGCCATGGACCAAAAAAGCCCTGCCTGATCAACTCCTTGATAGGAGCCATCTACCGGAGCATCGCGCGAGGTATCTATGGTGCCTGACGCATCCGCCCTGAACGATGCCTCCGAAGTCCAGGTATTTCCGAACTGGTCCTGACCTGAAACTTGCAGTGAGGCCAACTGTCCGTCGCCAAGCCCGCTCGCCCTTATGCTGACCGGATCGCCTATCAGCACCTGTTGTGGTTGTACCTCCAGTTTCACGGCTTCATGCCCTCCTTGCGCAGCGCAGCCCAAGATGCCAGCAAAGAGGCTTCCTATAAGGATGACACCCGGAAAGACCTTGCCAAAATGGCACAGTATGATGCGCTGCAAAGTGGCTCCTCCCTGAGGCATAATCGAATGTCTCATGCTCCATTCACCCCAGCTTTGATAGACTGCCTTTCATCTTCTGAAGGGGACGAACGCAGATCATTGCTGGCGGTAAGCCGAACAGGCATCGAAGTGCCTGGATCTGCATAGACTGATATTAATAATGATATGGAAATAACCAATAGAGCTATCATGACAGCACTTATGATGGTTATAATTTATATTTTTTGTGGATTTAGTGGCTATTTGCCAACCGCAGCTGCTCCCGCAGATAAATGCTTGGAGTTCGCGAGTTCTTCGAGCGCGAATACAATGACTTGCTCCTTCTAATGTCTAGAGACGCAGCCCGCATGGTGGCGAGCAGGGAATTTGGCACGGCTGCAGCATGAAGTATTTATATAGTGATCGTCATCAATTCTAGGCTATCACAATCATCAAGGAGATCTCAATTTGGTAAAATCCGATATCAAATCAGATTCAAAGAGCGAGGCTAATAAAAAGCCTGTAGCCAAAAAACCAGAGGTTAACATCGGAATGGTGGGGCATGTCGATCATGGCAAAACTACTCTTGTAAAGGCCCTCTCAGGAGTATGGACAGATCAGCATAGCGAGGAGGTCAAGAGGGGCATCTCCATTCGCCTGGGGTATGCAGATGCAACCTTCCGAAAGTGCCCAAAATGCCCAGAGCCTGATGCCTATACTGTTGAAGAGAGATGCCCTCACTGTGGCACAGAATCAGAGATCCTGCGAACTGTCTCCTTCGTTGACTCACCGGGCCACGAAACTCTCATGGCCACCATGCTATGCGGGGCTGCCATCATGGATGGTGCAGTCTTGGTCATCTCTGCCAATGAGCCCTGCCCCCAGCCGCAGACAAAGGAGCACCTCATGGCCCTCAACATCACGGGCATCGACAGAATCGTGATTGTGCAAAACAAGATCGATCTCATGTCTCGTGAGCAGGTTATGGCGCATTATCAGCAAATCAAGGATTTCGTGAAGGGGACTGTAGCCGAGAACGCTCCAATAGTACCTATTTCTGCCCAGCAAAATATAAACATCGATATGGTCATCGAGGCCATTGAGAATACCATACCCACGCCCCCCAGAGATGTCTCCAAGCCTGCATTGCTTAAAATTGCCCGATCATTCGATGTCAACCGACCGGGAGCTACGCCCGACAGCCTGAAAGGCGGCGTCATTGGCGGATCGCTCTCACAAGGGAGGCTTAGAATTGGCGACAAGATAGAGATCTGTCCTGGTCGGCATGTGGATTATGAGGGGCGCAAGCAGTGGATCCCCATCCAAACCAAGGTAATAAGCCTGCTGGCAGGCTCACATGCTCAGGATGAGATCACACCCGGGGGCCTGGTGGGCGTGGGCACGCAGCTTGATCCCGTCATGACCAAGAGCGATGCGCTTGTCGGCCAGGTGGCTGGAGAGCCCGGTAAGCTCCCAAAAGTTCTTAATTCCTTCACCATGAACATGCAGCTCCTGGAGAGGGTTGTAGGTGTCACGGACGAGTCGATGGTGGAGCCCATCCACTCCAGCGAGCCACTGATGCTCAACGTCGGAACTGCAACTACTGTAGGAGTTGTCAATAGCGCTCGTGAGGGAGGTGTCGTCCAGGTGCAGCTCAAAAGGCCCGTCTGCGCGGAGATTGGTGACAGCGTGGCCGTCAGCAGACGCATCGGAGCGCGCTGGCGCTTGATTGGCGTTGGCACCATAATCGAGTAGCATGAAGGTCATCCTGGATACAAATGCCCTAATGGTGCCTGAGCAGTTTGGTGTGGATATATTCAGCGAGCTTGAGCGTCTTGGATATGTACAGTGGCTTGTTCCATCATCCGTCATTGGAGAGCTTCGCTCTCTGGCGAGAAATGCTGACAGAGGGAGAGACAGGGTCGCCGCCCGTGTGGCGCTGGAGCTAGCTGGGCGATGTGTCGTGATTGGTGAAAACATCCCTGATGCCGATCTGGCCATCGAGAAGCTTGCGCATGCAACAGATGCTGCAGTCTTCACCAACGATAAGCCTTTGAAGAAAAGGTTATTTAGTAGCGGCATCACGGTAATATACCTGCGCCAGGGGCGATATCTAGAGGCAACGAAGAAGGAGTACTGATGTATAAAAAGATGAAGCTTGAGGGCGTGGCCAAGATAGAACCAGATCATCTGGGAGATCCCCTCGAAGCTGCAGTGA
>JAAZNX010000184.1 GCA_012798025.1 Methanothrix sp.
ATAGGCGTGTCGAAATCAGGTTGGCCCAGGCCCAGGTTCACGGATCCTGGTGGCGCCCCCTCGAAACACTTCCTTATGCCTGAAATATCTATTTTACCTGTGCAGCTTGCAAATCTCATAGCTCCTCCCGCGCTTTTGCATCCCCCTTCTGGTCTTCCTTATATACGACATTTTGGATGCTGAAGCAATCGAACCTGCAAAGCTCTTCCTTTATAATGTTCATCATGACCCGGCCACCTCTCCAGTAAAGTGTGATCTTCACATCCTCGCTCTCGGTATCCGAAGAGACTGAGTCTATGAACATCTCCAGCGCCCTGGAGTTGGAGAATGGAACGACAAATACGGCCCTGTATTTGTCCTTTTTCCGGGCATAAGAGCTGAGGATATAGCCGTTGTTCTCAAACTCGCTGATCTCCTCGAAGTTGCATATCACCTCTTTTTCATGCTCTGTGGTCGAGTCAACTTTTGATATCAGTATCAATATCTTTGCAATTAGGGACTTGTCGAATTTTCTTCCAAACCAGATGTTTATAGCACCCTGAGTGAGAATAACGGAGACTGCAGAACCGCTTATCTCTATGGAGACGGGCTCTGGCCTATTGCCAAGGGCGCAGGGCATATTTGCTTAGATCAAGCGGAGCGAATATAACCATTTCGAAGATAATCCCGAAGTAGAGGGATGAAGTTTGAACGATGTTTTGCAGGTCCTGAAGGAACGGTTTTCCATGGAGCCTTACGCGCGGTCTCTTGGCATAGAGATCGTGAAGCTTGAACCAGGCCAGGCTACGGTGAAGATGCTGACCCAAGAGAGCATGAACAACATCTTCGGCTCGACTCACGGTGCGGCCATCTACTCTCTGCTGGACGCTGCCTTTGAATTAACTGTAAATTCACATGGAACCGTAGCTGTGGCCCTGGAAGTGAATGTGAACTACCTTAGTGCGGTCAATCCTGGTGAGGTGCTTATTGCAAAGGGGCGCGAAGTGAGTCGTTCTCGAAGGATCTCGGCCTGCGAGATACAAATCACAGGGGAAGATGGGAGATTGGTCGCGAACTGCCAGGCGCTGGCTTACAGGAAAAAAGACCCTCTGCCATTCCTCTGAATAGGATTTATATTCCATAGATTCTCATGAGATGAGCAATGATACTTCGGTCCTGCATTAAAAAATACAGGGATGATACCCATCGGGCCTTGCCCCCAGAGGAGACGATGGCTCGCGCAGAAGCCAAGATGCCTGCCGCCGGCATAACCCGGGTGGCGGACATAACCAACCTGGACAGAATAGGCATACCCGTTTTTTCATCAATTAGGCCCATGGCAGATCGCGGTGCGATCTCCGTCTACAATGGCAAAGGCGCAACCCCTACCGAAGCGAGGGTTTCGGCCATGATGGAGGGCCTGGAGCGCTACTCTGCTGAGGTTCGAGACCGCAAGCTGATCATAGCTCGCTTCTCTGAGATGAAAGGCACTGCCCTCAATCCTGTGGATTTGATCTTGCCTGCTGATGCTGATGCAGAGGCTGAGATACCCTGGACTTTGGGATGGGATATCATGAATGACGAAGAGATCATGGTCCCTGCTAACGCCGTTTTCCATCCTCTTTCATCCGATTACAAGCGCCTATTCAGGACCAACACCAGTGGCCTTGCCTCCGGAAATGAGATGGAAGAAGCCATATTTCACGGCCTGGCTGAGGTCATCGAAAGAGATGCATGGTCCATAGTTGAGGCAGCGCGCAACAGCGGGCCGTTAATTGACGGCGTCGACGATGATCTGCCAAAGTCTCTACTGGACAAATTCGCAGCCGCGAATGTCGATGTTTATCTTCGAGATATCACGAGCGATATTGGGATTCCCACCTGTGCTGCCGTTGCCGATGATGTGCAGCTGCGCGATCCGACGCTGCTAACAACCGGCATGGGCACTCATACCTGTGCAAGCGTGGCTGTGCTGCGGGCTCTGACTGAGGTAGCACAAAGTCGATTGACCCAGATTCACGGAGCTCGTGAGGACACGACTTTGGCGGATTTCCGCAAGCAGATAGGCTACGAAAGAACAAAGAGGATCAATTCGCATTGGTTTGAGGCCGGCGAAAAGAAGGACTATTGCGAGATAGAATCCTTCGATAGCGACGACTTCCTGCTTGACATAAAATACATGCTGCACAAGCTTGAGGAAGCAGGGCTGGACAGAGCTGTGGTAGTGGATCTGACGAGAGAGGAGATAGGGATCCCGGTTGTAAGAGTAATAGTTCCGGGCCTTGAGATCGCAGCAGTGGACCGGGAAAGAGTCGGCAAGAGATGCAAGGATGCCAGAAATCGTCGTCTTCTTAGGACCAAGCCTTCCCCGCGATAAAGCCGAGCAGATCCTCCAGGCGGACTTCAGGCCACCTGCCAAGCGTGGAGATCTTTTCAAGGCTGCGAAGGATGGTGCAGACATAATCTGCCTCATTGACGGCGTCTTCTTCCAGGATTGTTCAGTGGCCCACAAAGAGATCCTTTACGCCCTTGAGCATGGAATAAGAGTCATAGGCGCGTCCAGTATGGGAGCTCTGCGAGCTTCCGAGCTGGATGTTTATGGCATGGAAGGCGTAGGTGAGATCTATCAAGCCTATAAGAGGGGACGGCTCGTATCAGATGATGAAGTGGCTCTCATATTCGATCCATTCACCTGGGAGCCTCGCTCCGAGCCGCTGGTCAATATCCGGTTCAACCTGGACAATGCTTGGCAGAGAGGCATAATCGATACTACTACCAGAGACAGGCTTTTCAGATGTGCTGAGTCCTTTTACTTCCCAGAGAGATCCTACGAGCGTGTGATGCAGGCTGCAGAAGGCCGGGTGGCTGCAGAAATGCTGCAGCGGTTTAGTGAATTTATAAATACGGAACGTAGAGATTTCAAGACGGAGGACGCCATATTAGCCTTGCAGAGGGTGAAGGCGATCGCGAATGAATCAATTGAGGTTTAATTGAGCTGATAGTATTAAGTAAAACTATTAAATAGATTGAAATAATAGTATTATGTAGATTTTACCGTCTTCGATCGTTATGATAAATGAGATTCTTGCTTTAAAGAAGGAACGCCATGCGATCATCCTGGCTCACAACTACCAGGTACCAAGCGTACAGGATGTGGCTGACAGAATTGGCGACTCCCTGGAGCTCAGTCGAGCAGCAGCAAGCCTGGATGAAGATGTGATCATATTTTGTGGAGTTGACTTCATGGCTGAGACAGCAGCCATTCTATCGCCGCAAAAGACGGTGGTTCTGCCACAGAGAGGTGCATGGTGTCCAATGGCTCATATGATAACTCCAGAGCAGCTCAGAGAGTTGAAAGAGCTATACCCGGACGCTGCCGTCGTCTGTTATGTCAATTCCACTGCAGAGATCAAAGCGGAAAGCGACATTTGCTGCACCTCCGCAAACGGCGTGCAGGTCGTAAATTCGCTGAAAGAAAGCCAGGTGATCTTCGTTCCGGACAGGAATCTGGCAGCATACGTTGCCCGTCATACCAGAAAGCAGATCATACCATGGGATGGTTATTGCTATGTGCACGATAACTTCACATCAAACGAAATAATGGCGGCCCGTGCATTGCATCCGAAGGCTGAAGTACTCGTGCATCCGGAGTGCAGGCCGGAGGTGATCGACCGGGCCGACTTCGTCTACAGCACCGCCGGGATGGCACGCCATGTCAGATCGAGCGCAGCACGCGAGTTCATCATAGGAACGGAGGTTGGCATGATATATCGGCTTGTGAAGGAAAATCCTGGGAAAGCGTTCTTTTCGCTCAGTGAAAGTGCAATCTGCCAAAACATGAAAAAGACCAACCTGGAAGATGTGCTGCGAGCACTGCAGACCCTGGAGACACGTGTGAGCGTGCCAGAAAAAATCGCATCAAAGGCTAGAAGGTCGATTGAGAGGATGCTGGCAGTCAAGATCTGAAAAAGCATTTATACTTGTTTTGGCGTAAGGGTTCTGGTTTGTTACTTATCATCTTTGGAGGATTGAAGGATTTGACAACTGTTTACGATGTGCCTCCCCATGACTTGATTGTGGCCGTAGCCCAAGAGCTGAAGGCGGCAGGCAAAGTTGTGCCGCCCGGATGGGCTGAATTTGCCAAGACAGGGGTAAACAAGGAGATGCCACCCACCAACCCCGACTGGTGGTTTGTGCGGTGCGCATCTGTACTGCGCAGAATATACATCGACGGCCCTGTAGGCGTTTCACGTCTGCGAAGCTTCTACGGTGGAAAGCACCGCAAGGGCGTAGCTACAGGACACTTCAACAAAGGTAGCGGCTCAGTAGTAA
Organism: Methanothrix sp.; assembly: GCA_012798025.1. Lineage (GTDB taxonomy): Archaea > Halobacteriota > Methanosarcinia > Methanotrichales > Methanotrichaceae > Methanothrix. The sequence goes on from JAAZNX010000184.1 coordinate 4,312, forward strand.
GGGAGGCCTTGCAGCAGCTCGAGAAGGCAGGTTACGTCAAGAAGATCAAGAAAGGGCGCCAAATGACGCCGGAAGGCCAGGCATTCCTGGATGATATGGCTCATAAGATACGAAGCAAAATACAGAGCCCTCCGGCGCAGTCCGCGGCTGAACCTGTTGCAGAATAGGCATAAAAGAGGTAAAGTCATATGGCTGATGATGAGCTTGCAGAATTAAGGCGTAAGAGGCTGGAGCAGATCCAAAAGCAACAGATGGATTCGCAAATGATGGCAGCTCAGCAAGAGCAGGCCCAGCAGGAGCTAGAGGCCAAAAAGGCAGCCGTCATGA
>JAAZNX010000055.1 GCA_012798025.1 Methanothrix sp.
ATCGCCTCCAAAATTCTCGCCAGGATCTGTTCGTCTGAGAGCAGGTCCGACCCGATGATCGGCTCGAAAGCGATCTTCACACCGTCTGTGCGCAAAGCCGTCCCTCCAGCCTCCATGCCTGAAACCGCCGAAGGAATCACGACCTTGGCAGCATCCACTGTCAGAGATCTGTGTGGATCTATGACTATCAAAGGTACCTTGGCAAGGGTGCGAGCCGTGGTGAGTGGAAGCTCTGCGAGTGGATCAGATCCTATTACTAGAGCCGCATCACAGCTCTTTGCGGCGGCAGACAGGCTATTTTCAGGCCTATGCAAGAGCTGATAGTATCCTCTCGCGTTAAAGCGCTCCACCATTGGCACCACTTTGAATGTCGTGATCTCATTCAGCTTCTCTAAAAGCATCTCGAAGAGCTCAAGTTTATTTTGCAGTGAATAGAGCATCCCGATGCCGGGAAAGATAACGCCGTACTCGGTCTTGCGAAGGATTGTGCCAAGCTCGATCATGCGCTTCTTGTCTCCGAACTTGGGGATCTTTCCGTCCAGAACGGCCAGTATGGATTCGATGAACTCGCCATCGCCACCAGGCTGCATCCGGAAATAGTAGTTGGGGCATAGAGTCGCAGTCGCCGACTTCCTCACATCCACAGCAATGCAGGTCCGCTCCTCCTCGTAGCTCTTCTGACGCTTCTCTCCACGCGGATAGTAGGAGAAGCGGGATAAATGCCGGGGGTGACTGTTGGAAGGATCCGATCCCCAGAAGACAGAGACGTCAGCGAAATTCCTGACATCGTCCAGCGTGCACGTAGGAATCCTGCCGGCAATTATGCGCTCCATCAAGGCTCCCTGGCAAGGGGGAGATACATCACCTATGCTCGCTCCGAGCTTCTTTGCAAGGTTTATGCCTGCAGCCTGGGCTTCAAGAGTGGTATTGGACCAGCCGCAGAGCAGGGGGGCCTTGGAGCTGCGCAAGACCTCCGCAGCCTTGGCTATTGCCTGATCCAATGCCACCTCCTTGCCATCAATCATCGGCCTGGCTCTGTCAGTCAGGAGCGCCTGGTAGTGGCCGTGCCCTTTGCGGCAGAGATTTCTTACGTGCGATATGGTTCCATCCTTTACGGTTAGCTCGATATCCTCACAAAGCAATGAACAGCCTGTGCATGTCGCCATTGAAATTCACCGAACCTATACGAACTCTATGGCCTTGCTCGGGCAGGTCGCAGTGCAGGCATTGCACAGAACCTTGTTCGGCCCAAAGCGTCTACATTCCTTAACATTGTTGCATATCACCACGCCATCTTCTACGCGCAAGATGACCTTATCGCCCTGAGGCCCCAATCCCACGCCGCATCTCGTGGGCTCAGCTGCCACATTTACGGGGCAGGCCACGACGCAGTTGCCGCAACCAAAGCACTTCTCAGGATGAATTATCAGGCCGGTCTCAGATGCCGTTTCGAGCGGCGCCATCACCTCTCGCAGCTTCTTTAGCTTGGCCTCGTACTTCTTCTCCTCGATGAGAGGAGTGCACTCTTCGATTTTCTTCTCCCTGCCCAACAGTCCCACTGCAAAAGCCATGCAGGTTGGAAGCCCGCACTTCTTGCAGTTGGTCTTGGGCAATAGCATGTAGATCTCCATGGCGCTGACCATAACCTGATACCTCTATCCTGGAAAGATGCAAGTTACCTTTGAATCCGGATTATATTTATTGCCTGCGCAAACCTTTTCATAGATCTTGCACAAAGTGAGGCTGAATGCCTTTCAGGAATCCTCTCGCCCTCCTGGGTCTATTGAGCGTAATCCCCCTGATAATTATTTACCTCATTCGGCCACGTCCGAAGGCGATCCTCTTCTCTTCCACAATGTTCCTGCGAGAAGGCGAGGCTGAGCGTTCGGCCGTGTTGAACCGCCTCATCTCAGATCCTCTATTCTGGGTTCAGCTTCTGGTGCTCAGCTCCCTCTCTGTGGCAGCAGCCGGGCCGTACACCATCGAACCTGGCCTGTCGAGCAGCCATCTGGTCGTCGTCCTGGACTGCTCGGCGAGCATGGAGAATAGCTTCGCTGAGGCGAAGGTGCTGGTGGACCCTCACCTGGATCGCTATGAGAAGATCAGCATAGTTCTTGCAAAGAGCGTTCCCGTAACTGCGCTCCAGGAGGGCAGCAGTGCAGAAGCCAGAGATGTCCTTGCCCTTCTGACGCCAAAGGCAGTCTCTGCAGACCTTTCCAGCGCCATGATCCTGGCCAGCAACCTTCTGGGCCCTGATGGCGGGAACATCCTTGTTGCTTCGGATTTCGTAAGCTGGAAGGGTGATGATCCCAAAGACACGAGAAAAATCCTGCAGGCCGACGGAAAGATCGGCATCGTCTTTGCCGATTCATATAAAGGAGGAGACAACGTCGCCATCGTGGACGGCTGGGACGTTCCGGGCGAAGGATATGTCAACCACACTGCCAAGGTGCATAACTTCGGCCAGGCCAGGACCATTTCGATAACCATCAGCGGACCAGGTGGTTCAAGCAGCCTGACTGAGAACATACCCGCAGGCGGAGATTACTATTTCTCCTATACCGCATATCCTGGATCAAATCAGATCTCTCTTGATCTGCAAGACGCAATCTCACAGGATAACCAAGCTTATGTCTATGTACCTTCGTTTGGAGCAAAAGAGGTCCTGTGCCTTGGCGAGGTTGGACCTGCCCTGGCGGCCTTGCGCTCTTTGCCAAATGTACACGTCGAGACCTCTGGAGACCTTGTGAACTTCGATCTCGTGGTGGCTGGCAAGAATGCCTCCTTGGATGGCAAGCTCAACCGCTACATCGATGGCGGCGGCAAGGTGGTCTTCATAGCCTCTGGTCAGGAGAGCCCAGAGTATTTGCCAGTCAAGGTGACCGGGCTCGCACAGGGACCGGCGAGCCTATGGGTGCGAAACGAGGGGTTTGCCGAGGGCATTCATTTCGATGAGATAGGGCTTTTCAACTACCCAGATGCGAAAGCTCGAAGGGGCTCCACCACCATGGTTGAGGCAAACGGAGTTCCAGTCCTCTCTTACTGGCGCATCGGAGAGGGCACAGCCATCTACAATGGCCTTGAGATGGACTCGGATTTTTACCAGCGACCAGAGTATCCAATATTCTGGTACCAGATGGTAAATTGGATCACAGGAGTCCCAGACATCAAGGCGGCCAACCACAAGACTGGCGAGATGATACCACTAGGCGAGACTGTAACAGTCGAAACGCCATCTGGCACAGTTACCACCTCCAATTTGCTGCTGGATGAAGTAGGCGTTTTTCGCTTTCGTGGAGATGCGGTGTCTGCGAGTATGTATGACGCCAGGGAGTCCTCGCTCAGCCGTAGCGACAGCGTCTCGCCTGGCGAATTCCAGGAAGGCAGCAGGGAGACGCTTGTGGAAAAGGACATATCCAGCTGGGTGATCGCCCTCGCGGCCCTGGCGCTCATCCTTGAGCTTTCCATCCTGCGCTGGAGGCGCGAGACTTGATCCAGGACCTTTACTTCACAGCGCCTGAGCTTCTCTGGGCGATCCCAGCGCTTTTGATCCCAGGAGCCATATTCATTTACGCCAGAGCCAAGAACAAGATTCTTGCAGCCAGCAGGCTTGCAGTGTTCTGCCTTATAATTGCGGCTGCTGCCAATCCCTATTTTGTTCAGACGCACACAGTTCAATCGGAGACGCCGAGCATTATCGTGCTGGACGATCGTACAGGTTCCATGAATGTCTTCGACCCAGGTGTTGCGGCACGTGTAGCAGATTTCTCGAAGGCTCAGGTGCGCTCCTTTTCAGGAGACTCAACTCCGCTGGGAGACAGAATCATACAGTACGCCCTGCCAGGCAATACCCTTGTCCTGGTCTCCGACGGCTACAGCAACAGTGGCAGGCCAATAGCCGATGCCCTGTCTCTTGCCAGGGCGTCGAACACGACTACCTTTGCCATATCCATTTCACCCATAAAAGATGATGCCAGCGTGGAGATCTCCGGAACGAATACCGCGGTCTTGGGGGGAGATTATCCATTCACAGTAATAGTGCGGGCAGCCGGCCGCTACAGAGGACCTTTGTCTGTGTTTGCAGACGAGAGACCGATCTACAGTGGCAATTTGGATATCAACGGCAGCTCATCCATCAAGATCTCCAATGCCTTTATGGAGACGGGAAATCATATCCTTCGAGCCACAATCGCCCAAGACTTGCAGCCAATGAACAATAACTATCAGAAAGCGATTTTTGTCGTTCCAAAGCCAGAGGTCCTGTTGATCTCCGATAGCAACTCGCCTCTGGCTGAGGATCTCTCGGACTTGTACAAGCTCACGCTGGTCTCCGAGCTACCATCCGAGCTGAAGGGCTATAGGGCTGTGGTCTTGGACGATCAGTTGTACAGCGCAAAACTTGATATCCTCGAAGACTACGTGCGAAATGGCGGCGGGCTGGTGGTGGTTGGAGGACAGAATTCCTACGACCTGGGCGGTTACCTCAATTCAAGCCTTGAGGATCTCCTGCCGGTGATCTCTTCGCCAAGCACCTTCGAGGGCGGCAAGACCGTTGTTTTCGTGCTGGACATATCCTTCAGCCTGCTCACGACCCGCACAAAAGATGGTACTTCTTTATTGGATTACGAAAAGGCACTGGCGGTCGAGCTGCTCAAGTCTCCCGATCTCCAGGACTACAAGATAGGCCTGGTCGTCTTTGGCACCAAGGCTTACAATGTCATGGACCCAATTGCACTATCCAGGGGCAGGAGCATTCTAGAGGAGAGGATCTCAGGACTTGCACCCACGGGCACGGAGAACAGCTACCTGGATAATGGCCTCCAGCTGGCATGGGATATGCTCAATTCAAGCGGTGGCGA
>JAAZNX010000150.1 GCA_012798025.1 Methanothrix sp.
TGCGATGACAGCTACGGTTCTAATGGTCTTCTCCTCCAGGGCCTCCATCGTGGTCTCGTAAGCTGAACGATGCGAAGCAAAGTTGACCATCACATCCGCCTCGGGATGCGCCCTGGCAGCTGACGATATGGTTTTGTACATGGGCAAGAGGATCTCTTTTGTGCCCCAGAAAGCCTTGTGAATGCCGGCGCGGTTGGGATTTATGATAGCTGCGATGCTCGGCCACTCGCGCTTACAGATGTAATCGAAATCCAGCATTCTCTGAATGGCATTGGTCTGATAGCCATAGACGAAGGCCACTGTGTTTCTGTCAAAGAGAATGTAATCATTCTTGCTCATTGAGACTCACCCTCCAGGGCTAAAGAAACGATTCTCGTCATGTGGGTCTCAGGTCCGTAAACCTCAATTGGCACGCCAAGCCGTCTTCCCAGGTCGCGCATTAGCTTCAGTCCTTGCTCGTAGTTTGGACCGCCCCTTCGCACGTAAATCTTGACGCCTGCTTCCCGAAGCTTCTCCCGATACTCCTCAAGAGCCATGGTGACTCCCTTGAAGGTCTTGGCAACATCAGTGAAGTTGGCGATGGCACCTCCTATGAGGAGCACCTTTCCTCTGGGATCCTTCTTGCGGGTCATCAGGTCCAGTATGGTCTTGGTGTAATAATAGGTCTCCTCGGTGTTCGGGTCACCGCTGTATTCTCCGTAGTTGGCCATCTCGCGAGCAAACCCCAGGTCGCAGATAGTATCGGCGTAAATCACGCTCGCTCCGCCGCCCGCGACCATTGTCCATATCCGACCCTCTGGATTTAGGATCGTCAGCTTCAAAGAGGCGCCTGTCTTAGAGTCAAGCTCTTTGATGAAGAGCTCCTCTGCAGAGAGGCTTCTTCCGAATGGCTGGGGAAAGATGAGGCCATTCCATCGTTTTCTCTGCCAGTACTCCTCAGCATCATCCAGCTTCGCTACCATGTCGAGGGGCACAATTTCCCCGTTTTGGATCGTGAAGGGGTTGATCTCAAGATAAGCAAAACCTGTAGCTACGTAGAACTGATAGAGCGCTCTGATGAACGACTCTATCATCTCGCTTCGACCTGCAAGGCTTTTTTGCAGCTTGGACCTGAGGTCTACGCCGTCGAATCCCTCCAGGATACCAACATGCACCTGCACGACCTTATCCCATTTATCCTCCACGCAGACTCCGCCCTCAGGAGAGAAGAATATGTTATCGCCATTCGGATCAGAGCTTATGGCCACATAGAACTCCTCCTCGTGGGGGACAAACGGCTCGATCAAGAAATGAGTCAGCCTGCCGGATACGCCTCCAACAACTACCTCTTTTCCCATATTCTCTTCGAGATATCTCTTCGCCCTATCCCAGTTCACATCCAGGAGTACAAGGCCGTGCTTGCCCCTCTTTCCGAAGAGCTGGTCTGGCTTGACCACGAGTCTCTCTGTTTTCAACCAGGGATTCGCAGCCGCGATTTCATCAAAATCCGTATCAGGACCTGCAAGGACGAGATTGCCTTTATAGGAAAACCCATTGAGGTACTCGGGAAGGTATTTGGCCAACATCCGCTTCGCATCGTATTCCCTAATGCCTCTCTGTGCCATGTCCAAAACCACCTTCGCCGCCCCAATGTCTTTATCATTTACAAACCTTTCTAAAGGGAGAGGAGTGGTATTTGAGAGGAAATGCTGAAATATTAACTTGAGCCAGTATGGTTATGAAGTGTCCTGCTTGCGGAAAAGACTGTGTTAAGATCGCAGAAGACGTTTTAGCGAACATAGACCGCGAGTATATGGCCTGTCGGGATTGCGCGCCAGAACCCAACCTGGACAAATCAAGGCCTTTGAGAGATCTGCCAGATGAGCTGCAAAGATGCCATTCATGCGGCAAAGCCACTCTTGATGCCGTAATGCTTGATGCTCTGCGCATCCTGGCAGAATTCGGCCTGCGCGATGATAGAGAGACTTTGCGGAGCGTGGGCTCGCCCCTCATAGCCGTTGGCTATCCTCTGGCGTACTCGCCAAGGCTTGGATCCGATAGCCTCATCATAATCGGAGAGCGGCTCAGCAGGCAAGCCGCAGAGGCAATGGTAGAGCGCATTCCGGAGATCAAGGGGGTGATACTCAGCAGAGGCGTTCCGGGAATACGTGGCTCTCTGACATCGCCAAATGAGAATGTGCTGCTGGCAGGCTGCGACATGCGTGCGGATGTTGTGCAAAGCCTCTTCGGAGAGCTTGTCATATACAAGAGTCAATCCAAGATTCATATCGAGTTTTCCAGGCAGCGCTCCCCTAAGATGAAGATACTGGAGCAGCTTTACGCTCAGGGCAGGATTCGCGATGTTACTGATGGGCTCTCAGGGCCTGGAACTTTGGGTTTGATGTGTGCGCTCGCAGGGGCAAAGCGCGTAGTGCTAAACGACGCCTGGTCTCCTGCTGTGCAAAATATAATTCTCAATTTAATGGTCAATAAAAAGCTGCTGGGAATAGAGCAAATAGAGTATCTAGAAATAGAGTATCTAGAGCGCATAAACGCGTCCACAAGCTACGTGGGCCAAGAACCAATGCTCGTCTGTCGCGCTAGCGGTGAGTGTGATATAGAGGTCTATCATGGGGACCTGGGCAGGCTCTTTAGTAAGGCCCGGCCAACTGAGCTTTGCATCATCGATCATTTTCCCGGAGAGAACACAAAAGAACTGGAAAATGCCTGCTGTTGTTGCAAAGAGATAGTAATCATATAGAAGTGGGACAGCGCGGATTCGAACCGCGGTCCAAGAGTCCCAAACCCTCGAGGATAGACCAGGCTACCCCACTGTCCCAAAAAGACAGTTCACCCTAGTGAACAATGATCTTTAAAA
>JAAZNX010000062.1 GCA_012798025.1 Methanothrix sp.
CGTTCGGTAGTCGAGTCCCCCTAGGTCCAGGGCATTGATCAGGTTATTGGCTACCTCTTCCATAGGTTTTGTGACCAGAAGGACGAGCCTGTCAGGGCGAAGCTCGTGGACGGTGAGCAGGTTTGGTACGTGCTGATGGCTGATGAGGCAGAGGAGTAGATTCAATGACCCGCCTCCCAGGATTTATAATGCTTTATCGCTTTCTTAGCACTGCCACCTCCACCACCATCCCACCAATCAATCTCTTGGTAGATTTTCTTGATCTCGTTGAGCACGTCTTTTTTCAAAGAATTATCTTCGATCTTTTCCCACCGCTCTTCAAGCACTTTAGGGCTCTTTTTGGCAAATTCTTCGGGAGTTCCTCCTTCGCTCTTGGCCAGCTCCTCCAGCCATTCACGCCCTGGGTCTGGAGGCTCGAAGAGTTCAAACCTTCCATATCCAACCGCGGTCTTGGCGCCAGCGCCAATGCACTGCAAAGTCTCCAGGAGCCAAGCCTCCACCTTTTTGCAGTCCTCCGTGCCACCAATTCTGGGCACCAGGCCAAAGAGGAAATCCTGTTCAGCATCGACTGCCAGAAAAGGTATCGGAATTGGGCTGTGCCAATCGGCCGGAGGCTCAGAGCCGCTGTAGTATGGGCCGTAATGTGGAGTCATGATCTCTTTCTTGAGCTTCACAGGACGAAGAGGAAGCGCATCCAAGAACACAACCGAGCCAACGGAGCTGGAGTTATCCGGACCGAAGATCCTGCCGATTTCCTTTATGTCCATCTCCTCCCAGTTGTGCGCCCACGACCTCACCATGCCTTTGATCGACGAGCCTGGCAGGTAAGGAACTCCCAGAGAATGATGCCAGCCAAATCCATTCTCTACAGGATGGCTGCGCCCAAGTCCAGTCACGAAAGGCCCTTTCGTCCGAAATATCAGAGACTTCCCGCCCGAGGCTGAGATGAGCGCCCTTCTTCGCTCTGCCATCTCTTCAAGCAGGGCTTCATCTCCTTGAAGTAGCCTGTTGCCCTGATCGTCTTTCAAAACCGTATCGATCCAGTCCGATTTGCCACCATCTCCAAGCCCCTTTCTCCAATCACCATCCCATTTATAGCAAAACTTGTCGTACCAAAGGCCAGAATTTCCCTTTGGCCCTAATTTCGGGTCTGAGCATCTGTATAGTGGCAGATTCATTAATCCTCCTCCTTCTTTAAAAAGGCCTGGCTGAACTTCTTCAGCCACTCCAGGTATGCCAGAGCCTCTGCCTGGGCAAGTACGTATTGATCCTGAGAGCCGCTCACAATGGCACTCATCAGATGATCAGACCTTTCAGCAGACCTTTCAGGATAGATCTTTCGCTCTGCCAAAAGCCAATTTTCGATTGCCTCATAAAGTTTTTCATGCGCTTCCTTATCGCTCTTTCCTTGCTCACCTCTGCCAGCAGCTGCAAGCTCACTTGCCAGAGCCTGGCCCAGGCCGTTCATCACGATAGAAGCCGGCAGCCTCACCACATAGCTGCGAAACTTGCCTTCGTAGCCCTCGCCTTTAATCTCGTTTACGGTCTCCAGCGCTCGTGCCGCCCTTCTCTGCTCAAGGCTATTTTCGGCCATCCGCTCCCCCCAGGATCCTGACCGCAAACCAGCCCATGCCCACAGTCTCATTGCCTCCGAGCTGGAGATAGGGCTTGCTTTTGAACAGGCCCTCGATTTTATCCAAAGCTCCATCCTTCCTCTCAAAGAGCATCGAATAGAGCAGCGTGTCCGGCGCCAGCGACTCCTCATACCAGAGGTTCTTGCTCTTCTTATTCGAATCGAGCTTATTTCGGGCATTCACAGGCAGACCGTAGCTCGCAAACCACTGGAAGTCATCGTCGTGCATAACTATGAGCTGATCTTTAAGGCGAGACTTGGTCTGCTGATGGAGTATGAGATTACCTAAATACTTAATGAAATCCTCTGGCACTTCCCCCTTCAAATTGAACTCCCGCTCTTCCAGGAACAGCTTGCTGCTTCCAGTCCCAAGAACGTACCCCTTCTCGATGGTAAGCGGTTGATTGTCTAATTTTGGGCTAAGGCCGCAGAGCTTGAGATCCCTGCCCAGTCGCTCGATTATGTGGGGACATGTGGCCCACTTGTACTGGCTGGTGAGGCTTCGGACAGGCAGGAGCAGAAGTCTAGCATCAGATATCAGAAAGTCTCCTGCTTTGTCCTCATTCCCGAAGATATCTTTGTCCTCTGCCAGATCTTTGAGCGATCCCTTGATGCTGGAGCCTGCGATGACCGGATAGTTGGTCACAGCCTCCCTTGCCACAGGCAGATCGATGAACCCCTCTGACCGTCCGGCCCCTGAATGAACAGGCGTTTCGGCAAGCAAACCCAAGATCATGCTTCTCATAATCACCAAACTCCTATCACCACTTCGCCAAATCCAAAATCAGTATATTCTCCTATCCTGCTGCCATGAAGCTGCAGCACTTCCTCTTTTTTATTTGCATCTGCCTCGCAGAACCAAGTCGAGCCAGGCCGAATAAAGGGCTTCAAGGATTCAGGTTCTCTCTTCACTGAGTTCCAGCCTCCGATACGTATAGGCCTATCCAGGCAGGCTGAGACCACCTTTCCCGGAACTCCTGGAAGCACCTCGCCTGGGCCTGGCCATCTCTCGAGCCAGGCTGGAGTGAGGTGCGTCAATGTAAATCTGAGATGTCCGTTCTCGGATTCGAGGTCGGGCTTGCTGTAAGGATCCTCCCGAATGTCCAACTTCTCAGCGACTGACATCTTGCTCTCCCCTCCCATCGCAAGGGCAAATTGATCTGGAAGATCGTCTCCTAAGCCTTCAATTCCTATCATTAGACACACTCCTCTTTTCAGTCGGATCTTGCAACTGGAGTAGAGATTCCCCTCCTTTGCAGTCCTGGTATCCCTATCTCTTGCGAGTCCAACCGCATACTCTATATCCCACAGGTCCCTCGATGCAACTATCTCTAGATCGTCTGTCCTAGCCTGAAGGACAGCAGTCAGGCTTTTTTTGGTAAGGTAGTGTTGCATAAAGGTCTTCATCCCTTCGACTCCTTCAGCCGATGGAAATCTGACCTTTCCAAGATCGCAATCGATGCCTTTGCCAGGAGATAGCAGCTTAAACAGGCGACCCTTTCCTTCTTCGTATCTGCCAAGCAGATTGAGGGGCACTGGAAATAGCGGCTCTATCTCTCCGCTGTTCTCTCTGCCGATGAAAGGTCCCCTGAACATCAGAGGCCCGAGGTCGTAGCCGTCTCCCAGGATCCCGATGATCTTCTCATCCCACTTGCCATTCCGCCACCCCATCCTCTGGGCGAGATATGCCCTGGCCGCTCCTACAACTGTGAATGCACTTGGAGGAAAGAGACTTTCCACATCTGCAGAGGGCTCGCCCTGATGAAATGGCCGACCGTCCCTGAAGAACCATGAATCAAGGGGAGTCAGCTTTAGATAGTTCACTCAGACACCTCCTTTTGTGCTAGAAACTTTATCAAGAGCGGACCATCGACTCCGAAGGCTGGATTAAGGTGCGCTGTCCCACTAGCCATCTCGATACCTTTGTGTCTCTGGCTGACGTTGAGAAGTCTATTCATGATCATTTCTGCTTCTTGCCGAGCCTTATCGTCTATTCCAGCGGTATGCTCTAGGGCATTAAGGTATTCGGCTAAAAGGAGCTGATTGATATCGATATCTTGCATCTCCTCCTTCAGCTCGAGAAACATGCCTGGCCTCCAGAGGGATTCGCCTGATAGCATGACAAGCAGATCCCTCATCCTGTAGAAGAAGGATCCTGAGAGACGCCCCTCTCCGCTCAGCGAGCCTGCTATCTCCTCGAGGAGGATTTCATTCTCATGTGTCAGACCCTTCCAGGAGCTGACATATTGGCAGTACTTGCCGCTTCCCTTGAGGACGCTCACCGCTATGCTCCCCCGGCCGTTCTCCTCTTTGGCAACATCGTCGAGGATGGAATGTGCCTCTCTCATGACCGAGCGCAGCGGGACTTTATAGCTGGCAAAAACAAGCCCTGCTGAGATTGTTGCCTGGATATTCTCTCTTTGAAAAGCCCTCTCAAACTTTTGGGAGATTGCATTGGCGCAGCTTAATGCCTTTGGCCTTGGGAGCATGGCCAGGACATCATCGCCACCTGCGTAGATAAGGACTCCATAATGACCTGTGACGATACCATCCACCTCCTTGGTAAAGCTGGCCAGTGCTTTGCTGACTGCACCTCCATGGCTTCGAATCAGCTTGCCCATGCTGTCGCCGTCCATTAGGAGCATCCCGTAGAAGGGAAACGGCATCATTTCCGATTTTTCGTAGAGTTCGTTTAGGGTCCTCATTAGGTCTTGTCGGCTCTTCCTTACCTCTTCAGGTTCCTTACCCTCCTCTGGAGTTCCAGCTAAGGGTGTCCTTCTAGAGTCCCTCAATGCTGATTTAAAATAGAAGTTGCCATCGATCTCAAGGAAAGGA
>JAAZNX010000220.1 GCA_012798025.1 Methanothrix sp.
GCGCAAAGCAACGTCCAGAGCCTCTGGTCGGTTGGTGGACCCGATCACTATTACGTTCTTCCTCTCTTTCAGACCGTCCATGAGGGATAGGAGCTGAGCCACAACACGCCGCTCCACCTCGCCTGTGACATCGCCACGTTTGGGTGCTATGGAATCCAGCTCATCCAGGAAGATGATGGCCGGAGTATTCTTCTCAGCCTCTTCGAAGATATCGCGGAGGGCCTTCTCGCTCTCTCCGTAGTACTTGGACATGATCTCAGGGCCGTTGATGCTTATGAAGTAGGCATCGCTCTCGTTGGCCACTGCCTTGGCAAGCATTGTCTTTCCAGTGCCCGGTGGGCCGTGGAGCAGGACTCCTTTTGGCGGGTCGATCCCCAGACGATCGAAGAGCTCTGGATGCTTTAGTGGAAGCTCAATCATCTCTCGAACCTTGGTTATCACTGGCTTCAGGCCGCCGACATCCTCATAGACCACTGATGGCACCGACCGCTCCGGCGTCTCCACTGCCTGAGGCAGAAGCTCTATCTCAGTTCCTTCTGTGATCTTGACGATCCCTGCGGGGCTGGTTGAGATGACCCGCAGCTTGATCTCTCCAAGTCCAAAGGCCTGAGCTCCAAGAAAGCCCCGAAAGATCTCCTCGAACATGGTCTCCCTGCCGAGGGCTTCGGTGGGTGGCCTTCGAACGCTGGTAGTGGAGATGATATCACCCTTGATCACAGGCCTGCCGTTGAATACCTTGATGAGGACGTCTCCAGGTGCGAATATCTGCATTCCCTGTGTCACAGGGGCCAGCGTGACATGCTTGGCCTCGTTCCAGACTGCTTTTTTTACCTCAACGAACTGACCTATGCTCGTTCCAGCGTTTGATCTGATCAAGCCGTCCATTCTGGCCATATCAATGCCCTGGTCCGCAGAATAAGCGCTTACGGCAAGAGCTGCTGTGGGCCGAGAGCCTGCGATCTCCACCACATCCAGAGGGCGAGCGCCAATTTTCTCCAGAAACTCCTCGCCGATCCTTACTATGCCCTTTCCCACATCGCCTTGATTTGCTTCTGCTACCTTGAGTTTGACGCCTTCACCTTCAATCATATCTCTTATGCACCTGCTTGCTGATAGAATATGTGGTTCTATTTTTAAGTAGTTTGCTATTCTGTTCACTGTAGCATTCATTTCCTGTGGCCGCATTCATGCTTGTCGCAGTTCAAGGCATGAAAGCTCTTTTGGCTTGAGCGCTCTGGCATCCAGCGCACAGGCAAAAGCGTCCTCCATTGTTCTCGGCAACTTATTGTAAGTCATACGACTTGTAGGATTGCGAAGGAGGGAGCAGGAAGCGCCGTCCCGTATGGGTTGTAAGATGAGTTCACGCCACTTTGTACCCTGCTCCTTCAACAGCTTTTTTCAAATCCTGCACTGTAACTTTCCCCGAATCGTACTCAACGTACGCTTTCTTCTCTGCCAAATCAACTTGTGCCTCATGAACACCCTCCAGTTTTAAAAGGGCATTCTTTACAGCACCAGAGCAACCGGCACAAGCCATGCCGACTACATTCAACTCTGCTTTTTTATTTTCCGCCATGTATGATGTGTCCTCCCTTTATTTATGGAACATCTCCTTGTACTTTGCACATCTCCCCGAGAAGACCGGATATGTGAAGCTCATTTTCTCCCTTCCGAGCATTGCCCCCAGGGGCTTTGCATTTTCAAAATCCATCTCACCTTGGCTATTGAAGAACCTGTCATCACCCTCCAGGTGCACAACCTTTCCTATGATCAGAGCGAAATTGTCTCTGATGATCTCCTCCAATAAAGTGCACTCTGCCCAGGCGATGCAACCTTCTATGCCTGGAGCACCAACCATAGTCGATGGCCTGGGATGCAGGCCAGCTTCCTGGAATTCGTCGACTTCAGGAGGATAGTTTCTGGCGCAGATCATAACCGCATCCTCCATTCCCACCCTGGGAATATTTACCACGAACTCTTTGGTATGGCGTATGTTCTCCAAGGTGTCGCGCTTCAACCATGAGGCCAAGAGGACCTCGTCCAATGGGCGCAAGATCGGCGTGAAGTTGGACCA
>JAAZNX010000146.1 GCA_012798025.1 Methanothrix sp.
GCCGCAAGAGATACAACAGATGATGGGGCGCAAGAGATTTGGAAAGGTCTTCATTTGGAGGAGGGGTCGACGATCCCCCTTCTTCAAAAGGTTCAGTCCCAGCTGGGGTATATTTCTCCAGAAGCATTAAGAGAGATCGCCGATGCGATGGAGCTCTCTGAGAGCGAGGTTTACGGGGTTGCCACCTTTTATTCTGAGTTCAAGCTGAGCAAGCCAGGCAGGCATCAGATAAAGATCTGTATGGGAACGTCCTGCTATTTAGGTGGTGGAAAAGAGCTGCTGGAGCACATGAGCCGGAAATTGGGCATCAAACCGGGAAGGACCACAGAGGACGAAAAGTTTAGCCTGGAGACTGTGGCATGTCTTGGCTGCTGTTCCAAGTCACCGGTAATGGCCGTCGACGGCGTGATTTATGGAGACCTTTCGCCTTCTTTGGCTGACGGCATACTTGCACATCTGGAATTGGAATCTTAGAGCGATTATGAAAATTGCATCGGATCCTCGGAGCTGGGCAAAATTTCGCAGGGAAGCGGAAGAAGCTTGGCTGGAGCTACTCCAAGGGGACTGCCCTCTGATATGCACAGGCATGTCCACCTGCGGCATATCCGCCCAGGCCGCTGATGTCCGGGCGGCAATGGAGCAGGAGCTCAAAGCCCAAGGAATAGACGCAAAAAGCATGAATGTGGGATGCCTTGGGCTCTGTTATGCTGAACCGCTGGTTTACATAAGAATTCCAGGCCGTCCGATGGTCTGTTATGGCAATGTGACAGTGAAGGCTGGACCGGACCTGATAAGGGATCTTTTTTTAGGCAGAAATCCCAAAGAAAAAGCTCTTGGAGCCATGGATCTCCCGGAGATGAAGGACCTTCATCATCCCAATCTGCCTTCAATCTGGGACCATCCAATGATCAAGCCTCAGGTAAGAATTGCTCTGCGCAACTGCGGCATCATCGATCCCGAAAAGATCGAGCATTATATCGCGCGTGGCGGCTACCGAGCGCTCTCCAAAGCACTTGGTATGTCTGCGGAGAAGGTCATTGAGGAGGTAAAGGCCTCTGGCCTGCGCGGACGGGGCGGTGCCGGTTTTCCCACTGGCATGAAATGGGAGTTTTGCCGCCGCTCACCTGGCTTGGAGAAATATCTCATATGCAATGCGGACGAGGGCGACCCTGGAGCATTCATGGATCGCTCCATCCTGGAAGGCGATCCGCACGCAGTCATCGAGGGCATGCTTATCGCTGCCCATGCCATAGGCTGTACGCAGGGATTCATCTACTGCAGGGCTGAGTACCCACTGGCCCTCAAGAGGCTCCAGTTGGCTTTGGACCAGGCAGAAGAGCTGGGATTGCTGGGCGATCGTATTCTTGGCTCTGATATGAACTTCGCCATAACCATAAAAAAAGGTGCTGGGGCCTTTGTCTGCGGCGAGGAGACAGCTCTGATGGCCTCTATTGAAGGGAAGCGCGGCATGCCTAGAACTCGTCCGCCGTTTCCAGCCAACGCCGGACTGTGGGGCAAGCCTACGAACATCAACAACGTAGAGACGCTCGCCAATCTGCCGTCCATCATAAACCAGGGAGGAAGCTGGTATTCTACCTGGGGAATTGGCAAGAGCCGGGGAACCAAGACGCTCTCCCTGGCAGGCGCTGTGCGAAGAACAGGGCTGATCGAGGTGCCTTTGGGCATGACACTTCGAGAGATCATTTACGGCATAGGCGGCGGGATGGCGGGCGACAAAGCCTGCAAAGGCATACTCACAGGCGGGCCTTCCGGAGGATGTCTGCCGGCTGCTTTTCTTGATCTCCCCGTGGACTACGAGTCGCTGACTGAAAAAGGATCCATCATGGGCTCAGGCAGCATGATAGTAATCGATGAGGATACATGTGTCGTGGATACTGCCAGGTTCTTCCTCTCTTTTACTCAATTTGAAAGCTGCGGCAAATGTACGCCCTGCCGCATTGGGACAAGACAGATGCTTGCAGCTCTCGAGAAGATCACCAGAGGTCTGGGCGATATGACCGATCTCGTCCAGCTTGAGAAGATCGCGAACGTTGTGAGGAGTGGCTCGCTCTGCGGCCTGGGCGCCGGCGCCCCCAATCCAGTTCTGACCACCATCAAATACTTCCATGAGGAGTACGAGGCGCATATCCTTCAAAAGAGGTGTCCCGCTCTGGTTTGCCGGGAACTCATTAGCTATTCCATAGATGAGCTGAAGTGTCAGGGCTGTGGACTGTGCCTGAAGAGCTGTCCTGTAGACGCCATATCTGGCGAGAAGAAAGCTGCCCATGTCATAGATCAGAGCGTCTGCATAAAATGTGGCGCTTGCCTTGAGGTCTGCCCGGAGAAATTCAGCGCAGTGGTGAAGGGGCCAGTTCAATGCATCTGAGAATCGATGACCAGGAGATAGACGTTCCTCCAGGAACAACTATTAAGGAGGCAGCAAAGCTTGCAGGAATAAAGATACCAGGCCTGTGCGATCATCCAGACCTTGAGCGCTACGGAGGCTGCAGGCTCTGCTTAGTGGAGGTGGAGGGCATCCGCGGCTATCCATCATCCTGCACCATGCCAGTCTCAGAAGGCATGAAGGTCAGAACAAATACACCTGCCCTGAAGAGCTTGAGGTTGAACATTTTGGAGCTGCTTCTCTCTCAGCATCCCTGCATCTGCCTGATCTGTGAGCGCTCTGGCAGGTGCGATGAGGTTCGAGAGGGCATGAGGAAGGTTCCCCAAACCATGGGCTGCCGCTACTGTCCTAAAGATGGTAGATGCGAGTTGCAGGAGATCGTAATGCAGATTGGCCTGAAGAAGGTCGAGCTATGTCGCATTGGCACCGAAAAAGAAATCATACGAAGCCCTTTCTTCGACCGCGACCCTAATCTCTGTATACTCTGCGGCCGCTGCGTGCGAGCGTGTGCTGACCGCGGCCTGGCGGTCATCTCTTTCAATTTTCGAGGATTTGATACTGTAATCGGAACTGCCTTCGAGAAGCCCTTGGAAGACGTTGGTTGCCGGTTTTGCGGGGCTTGCGTGGATGTATGCCCCACTGGTGCTCTGGTGGAGAGGGCAAACAAATGGTCTGGGGTCGCAGAAAGGGTTGTGGAGACAATCTGTCCCTACTGCAGCAGCAA
>JAAZNX010000170.1 GCA_012798025.1 Methanothrix sp.
AGGTGGCCGCGGCTGCAGTAGTCGCTGTTCCAGGCAGACAAGTGAGATCTCATGATGATGTCGATGTCCGGATTGCACAATAATCCTTTGGCGCTTTCCACTGGGACAGTAGTTCCGATGGTTATTAGTTCCATTGCGACCCACCTATCATCCATGGATATGCTTGACAGCTTTCGTGGTTGTCTCCTCGGCGTCGCAGTGGGCGATGCCCTGGGAATGCCCACAGAAGGCTATACTGCCGAGGAGATTCGTGCCAAGTTTGGCATTGTTCGGGACATGATGCCAGCTCCTGATGGACACTTTCATACCGGCCTTAGAGCTGGCCAGTTCACAGATGACACTGAAGAGACGCTCATGCTTGCAGAATCCCTGATCGAATCCTATGGCTTCTCGGCAGAAAGATTCGCGGATAAGCTCGTAGCGTGGGGCACGACCTGGACATTGAACGATCAGCTCAACAGAGGCGTGGGCTTTGCCACCCGATCTGCTGTGGAGAGTATGATCGCTGGAATCTCCTGGAAGGAGTCGGGTCTGCCTGTCCCCACCTGCGGAGCAGCCATGCGTGCAGCTCCCATTGGGCTGCTGTATCACAAGGACCTGAATATCGTGAAGAGCTACGCAGATTTGCAGAGCCTGCCCACTCACATCAGCAGAGCTGCCCGTGCAGGCGCCATTGCAGTTGCGGTGGGCGTAGCCCTTTGCCTGAACGGCCTGTCAAGGGACAAGGTCCTGAGGTTCGCTGCATCTCAGGCCAGCCGGATAGATGCCGAATTTGCAGAGAGGCTTTTGTGGGTTCAGTCTCTATTGAGTCTTAAGCCAGAGGATGCCCTGGGGCTGATCAGGAACTCTCCTCTGGCCGTGGAGACTGTTCCTGCTGCATTCTACTGCTTCCTCAAATTTGAGCCTGAAGAAGCGCTGATCATGGCGGCAAGCTACGGAGGCGACGCCGATTCCATAGCCTCCATCGCTGGAGCACTTTTTGGAGCCGCATGCGGTTCCAGTTGGATACCAGAGCGCTGGCTTGCCGTGCTGGAACAAAAGGACAGGATCGAGAGTGCAGCTCGCTGCCTGGCCGAATTATCTGCGTCTTTATGCTGCTGTGGCGTTGCGAATTTATATCATTAGCTCATTCGAATTTCTTATGATAGAAGTAGGAATTGTCGGTGGATCAGGCTACACCGGCGGGGAGCTTTTGCGCCTTCTGGCAAATCATCCCGAGGTCAAGGTAGTTGCAGTCACTTCCCGCAAGCTCTCAGGAAAGCCCGTGGCATCAGTTCATCCCCACCTGAAGGGCGTTTGCTCTCTGAATTTCACTGCGCCCACAGCAAAAGAGATGGCCGAGGGCTGTGATTTCGTCTTCACCGCCGTCCCCCATGGCACTGCTATGGACTGGGTCCCGGAGCTTCTGGATTTTGGCACCAAGGTCATAGATCTTTCATCTGACTACCGGTTGCCTGTGGACGTCTTCGAGAAGACCTACGGCACTAAGCACCGCGCACCAAGAGACGCGGTATTCGGCCTGACCGAGCTGCATCCCGAGGTCGCCAGGGCCAAGCTCGTGGGAAATCCAGGCTGCTACCCTACTGGAGCCACGCTTGCAGTTGCCCCGCTGGCGAACGTGGGCCTGGTGCAGCGAGTGGTCTACGACTCCAAGTCAGGCATCTCCGGCGCAGGAGCGGAGCCAACTGATACCAGCCACTATCCCAATATGGCAGAAAATGTGATACCTTACAAGCTAACTGCACACCGGCATGTCCCTGAGATCAAGCAGGAACTAAGCCGCCTCTCTCCTGGAATAGTTGTCAACTTTACACCGCATGTCGTGCCGGCCATACGGGGAATCCTCACCACTGCGCACGTCTTCGCCCGCGAAGATGCTGTGGAGACGATACAAGATAAAGCAGCAATTAGGGAGATCTACAATAAGTTTTACGAGAACGCCCATTTCGTGCGCATGGTAGATAGCGTTCCCAAGCTAAGTTCGGTGCGCGGCTCAAACTTCTGTGACATAAGCTTTGAGCCTGAGAAAGACAGCGACAGATTGGTAGTAATATCTGCAATAGATAACCTGGTGAAGGGCGCGTCAGGCCAGGCCATTCAGAATATGAACCTTATGGCAGGCCTCGACGAGCGAACAGGTCTGTGGTTCCCAGGAATGGCGCCCTGAACAGTAGGACGTGAGACGCATGAAAGTCAGAGATGTCATGAACGTCAAGCCCATAAGCATTCAGGCAGACAAATCCGTGAGCGAAGCTGCTCGTGTCTTGCGTGAGAATAAGATCAGTGGCATGCCAGTCTTGGACGGGGAGCGACTGGTGGGCATCGTCTCGGAATCGGACCTTTTGCGCCTTTTATCTGTGCAAGAGGATAGCGGCAGTCTCTGGCTTCCCAGCCCATTCGAGGTCTTCGAGGTTCCCTTCCGAGATCTTATGAAGTGGGAGAGGATGCGCGCCAGCATGGATGAGATTCCCAAAAAGAAGGTGGCAAGTGTCATGAGCAGAAATCTGCACGAGGTAGGACCGGATGACACCGTCGAGGAGGCGGCCAGCATCATGACCCGCCACAGGATCAACCGTCTGCCTGTGGTCGTGGAGGGCCGTCTGGTGGGCATTGTGACGAGGGGCGACATCATATCGGGCCTTGGGATGCAACATGCAGATAATTGATGGCGGCATTTGTGCCGTTCCGGGAGTGAGGGCGTCAGGAGC
>JAAZNX010000148.1 GCA_012798025.1 Methanothrix sp.
GGGCTCACCCTGCCCTTTTTGCAGCATACTAGCTATGCTGGTAGCCTTTTGGTCCCGGGCGTTCCATGGTATCTGGACCTGAAGGATAAAAAGGTGGAACAAGGCCAGGGCAGGTGGGATGGTGAGACCTACATTGCTCGCTTCGCTGGCAGCTCAGAGCGGGCCTTTCGCGTGGATGCACCATCTTACGTGAGAGATCGAATCGGCCCCGCGCTTGGAAAGCTGGTTGCATACTCTTGCTCCTCAGAGTGCCTGGGCTATCCTCACGCCCTTTTCCGAGCACACGAGGATGTGAGGATCAGCGGTCAGGAAGGCGGCCTCCTGCGGCTCAGGTTGATGGAGATGCTCGGAGATATGGGAATGAGCCAGCCTCAAGTGAGGATGCTAATGCAGGATTTCCACGATGTTCTGGATATGCGGCAGCGAATTTGAAGGAATTGCGAGGGTATTTTGGTGCAAGAGGCAGATTTATCCGCATTTAGGGTAAAGCTCAGATCTGAGGTTGAACAGGCTTTGCCCAATAAAAAGGTAATAAGAAAGGAGGATACAACCTACAGGATCATCTCCAAAAGCGTGACTGAGTATCAGTTCATAGTTCCATTTGACCTGGCCGATGAGGAACGCATTGAGGTCGGGCAGATATTCTCTATCAAAGATCATGACGAAGCGCGCAAAAGGAGGCTCACTTTTCTGGCGAGGGTACTGGATATTCAGCATGGGTCCAACTATGAAGGAAACTGGGACACCACCATCAAGGGAACCCAGTTCTTCGACCAGGAGCAGATATTCAATCGCGTGTTCGCCGAGCCACTGGGCTGCGTCAATTGCGATGGATCTTTCCGGAAATCGCGGACCATTCCCACCAAATTCTCAACAGTATCCAGAGCTGAGAAATCGGAGTTCAAGTTTTTAAAGCAGGTCATGGGTGATATCGAGATAGGATATCTACGCAACGGCTCACGTCTGGTAGAGGAGATTCCTGTAGCCCTGCATAGCGACACCATTGACCACCACATGGGCGTCTTCGCCACTACGGGCATGGGCAAATCCAACTTCATGAAGGTCTTTGCGGCATCATGCATGCGACTTGCTGTGCGTGGCGAGTCTAAGTTCGGGCTTCTAATCGTCGATCCTCACGGAGAATACCTGAAAGGCAAGGGATCGATAAAAGGGCTGATGCATCTCAAGAAATATCGAGAGGGTCTGGCATGTTATTCAACAGACCGGAAAAATTCCCAAGATCCTGGTGTAGAGGAGCTTGCCATCTCTGAGGGCGAGGTCAGGCCGGAGGATGTCGCTCTGCTTTATGAGTGGTCGCCCCCGCAAAGGGACGCGCTGGATGCCATCTCCAGGATCTTCGACGCAGGCAATTGGCTGGAAGAAATTCAGAGCCCAGATGGCCTGGCCAGGATGATGCAGGAGGGATTCAAGGACAGCACAGTCAACGTCCTGGTGCGAAGGATAAAGAACATCCTGGAGAAGAACAGGTACATCCAGAAGAGATCCAGCCTCGCCAATATGCTGGACAACCTGCAGAGAGGAAAGGTCGTTTTAGTCGACATACCCAGGATGAGCGATCGATCAGAGCTCTTCTTGCTTTCCGTCATCTCGCGCTACATCATGGACGATTACAAAAAAGATGAACACGAAGGGCGCAAGAACTGCCTCATCACCATCGAGGAGGCCCAGAGGGTCCTGGGAGCTGGCAGCAACACCTCTCGCTTTGAGACCATCGCTCGCGAGGGACGAAAGTTCGGGGTGGGGCTGTGCGCCATAACCCAGCAGCCCAAGCTCATAGACAAGCAGCTCTTATCCCAGTTCAACACTCTCGTGGTCATGGGCCTGGGAGACAGAAACGATCGCGCTCAGCTTGAAGAGTCGGCCAAGCAGGACCTGTCAACGCTGGACATCGAGATCCAGACATTGGAGAAGGGCGAGGCAATCGTTTCCACATTGAAGATACCCTTTCCTGTGCCTGCGAGAATACACAGATATGAGGACTACATACGCCGCTTGGAAAAGGAAGATGCGGATGATGCTCTGATCGGCAGGGGCGGCTTCAGGCCGTTCCTTGAGTGAGGTGTGTTGTCCTTGAGGATAGTTCATCTGGCGGATTCGCATCTTGAATTTTCCAGCTACAGCCGCCTGGATCAGCATGGACAGAACAGGATCGAAGAGATGATCTATTCGGGTTTTGATCTGGCCATAGAAAAGATCATGCAGCTTCGTCCAGATGCTGTCGTTCACGCAGGCGACGTCTTCCACCACGTGCGGCCCAAGATAAAGCCGCTGGTGATCTTTCAGAGGGGACTGTTAAGGCTGGAGGAGATGGGAATACCAGTAATCATAATCAGCGGCAAC
>JAAZNX010000080.1 GCA_012798025.1 Methanothrix sp.
GAAGGAGATAACATGAAGGAAGAACTGCCAGAGAGATGCATATCATGTGGCATTACGCTGACCGGCGTAGGCGGGACGAAGTTTCCCTGCCCAAGCTGCGGCACCGTGATCGCCAGATGCAACCGATGTAAGAAACAGAGCAACGTTTATACCTGCAAAGCCTGTGGCTTTTCAGGGCCTTGAGGTGGATTATGGGAGACGCTGCAGTAAGAATGAAGATCATGCCTGAGAGCACAGATGTTGATCTGGCCAAGCTCACAGAAGATATCAAGAAAGCAGTACCAACCTTTGCCAGGCTACACGTCATCGAAGAGATGCCCATTGCCTTTGGCCTTAAAGCTCTGATAGTAGTAACCATTATGAACGACAAAGGCGGCCACAGTCCGGATGAGATAGAGGCGGCTTTTGCCAGTCTTGCGGGCGTGGAGTCTGTTGAGGTAGAAGAGGTAGGGCTCATTTAAAGCCCCACATTATTTTAAGTCTGATGACGAGGGCTTGTAGATCAGTGGTAGATCGCCGCCTTCGCAAGGCGGAGGCCACGGGTTCGAATCCCGTCAAGTCCATAAACAATGCTCGTCAGATCTTCAATCCCATACACCTGCCAGTAAAAGCCCTTGGCAAAAGATCCTCTATAGATGCTATCACAGCGTCGCCTTTCAAATTGACCATCACGACCTGGATCTCTTTGCCAAACTCCATCAAGCTCTGACGGCATATCCCGCAAGGTGAGATGGGATCTGGAGTATTTCCCACAACAGCTACGGCCTCAAACTCTCGCTCCCCCGACGCAATAGCTTTGGCCACAGCCGCCCTTTCAGCACAGATATCGGCCCCGGACGAAGCGTTCTCAATGTTGCCAGCGGAGTATATCCTGCCGCTCTTGCATAGAAGCGCGGCCCCAACTTTGAACCCGGAGTAAGGGGCGTAAGCATCATTCATTGCCTCCTTCGCCTGCTCGATAAGGTCATCATAGCCACCGGTATAAGGCCTGGGACCAGAGCGAAGAGCGCCGAGGTACATGCACTCCTGGGGGGGTATGGTGGGTATCTCGCTGCTCACTTCCCGAATCTGCACTGGTGCATCTCTGATTATAACTGCCGGAATCCCTTCATCGCCTTCGCCCATCACTATTTGAGCAGCTGAGACGAGGTTATCGGCCACGGCCTTGCGTGTGATCTTCAGCTCTCTGCCGAAAAGGTCTTTTTGGCCGCGCGCGTCCTCAACTGCCTCCAGACCTGCGCACCCCAGGGCCACGCCCACGCATCCAAGTCGCAGAGGATGAGTACGACTGTCACCGATGATCACGCCGATCTTTTTGTCGCCTGCCATTGCCTTGCGAATCTCCATTGCAGATTTTTGCGCATCGGCGGGAAAGAGAACCACATATCCAGGGGGCGCATTGGAGTTATCAATCCCTGCATTTGGATAAAGAAATCCCTTGTTCAGGGTTAGAACGACGCCCGGGATTCCACCTAGTATCTCGTCAGACTCGCGTAGTATTAGCTCCATCTCGCGCGGATCTTTGTGATACCTGGCTGCCAGGGAGCAGGCCAGGTCGCCTGGAGAGACGTCCTCCAGCTTGAATACGCGTCCTTCTGATGTGGCTACTGTGCTCTCCGAAACTACGAGAATGTCTCCATCCTGCAAGCTAAGGCCTGCGGCTGCCATGCCTTTTTTCAGAGCTCCAACAAGGTCGTCGCCGACCTTTATGAGATCCGTTTTTATACCCAAAACTTGCAAGAAACTCACCTGTAGCGCTCAGGGCTATCTATCTGCCCGAGGGCGTCATTTATGCAGCTCGCCACCTGCGAGAGGCGGAAAGGCTGTCCTCTCAGGTTCTTAACGAGGCCGTTGATCTGAGAGAGAGTGCCAAAGATTAAAACCTCTTCCGGCCGCTCGTCGCAGCGCAGAGCAAGTTTGGGGATGGCTGCGTCACCACCGCGAGCCAGCATCTCCTGTTTGATCACCAGGGCCTCCATGGAGCTCAAGCCTTGCACAGAGAGGATTCGAAAGGAGCTTTTCTTTGCCAGGATTCCCATGCCACGCTCATCGACTCCAGTGCGCTTGAAGGTCTCTGCAATGTCCTCGCCCTGCCCCAGGTATCCCAGTACCTCCACATTTATTTCATCGCGGCAAGCGCTAGCCGGCCACCCCCTTATCGCCTGAGCCATGCGAATGGTTTCAAGGCTGGCAGAGACATCATGCGTCCTGACGATGTGAGCTCCAAGGTAGACCGCGATGGCTGTTGCCGCCAGGGTGCCGCTCAGCCTGTCAAAAGGATTTTGCAATCTCAATGTTGCCCCGATAAAGGTCTTGCGGGATAGCGCCGCAAGATACGGGCGGCCAAGATAGCGCATTCGTCGGTAGCCATCTAAAATCGCCAGATCGTGCTCTGTTGTCTTATCGGGTATCCATTTGCCGACCCCCGGGTCTACGGTGATCTTGTGCAGAGACACGCCAGATCGAACCGCGGCCCTAACCCGCTCTCCAAGCAGAGGAATTATTTGATCGAGCCTCAACAGGTCGCCAGGCACTCGGTTAGAGGCCATGATGATAAGGGAGCCGTCATAATCAGCAACGGTTTTTGCCATCATAGGATCGCGCAGCCCTGACACATCGTTTATGCAGGTAGCGCCTAAACCAAGCGCCTCAGCGGCAATGCTTGCCCTTTGAGTGTCTATGGATACATCGATGGTCAGGTTGTCTAGGATCTGCTTTAATGCTGGAATGAGCCGCTCCCGCTCCCGGGTCTCGTCCACGGGAGGCGATCCAGGTGCAGTAGAGACGGCACCGATATCTATCAGGTCTGCACCCTCAGACTGCATGGCCAAGGCCTTCGAGAGCGCATCGTCTGGGCATGCCACAGAACCTTTGTAAAAGGACTCACGGCTCAAGTTGATGACGCCCATCGACCTCACAGGCTGCATATCTCCTACGGCAACCCTTCCAATAATGCCCTTTATCACAGCTAATGTCTCCGTTTATCTATTCCGACAGTCTCAGCATGATGCCTGTCGTTCTTGCTCTCTCAATGGCTCGATCGAAAAGTATCAAGCCAACGACCAGGTAAAGGCCTGCAAGTGTTGCTCCAAGAGCTAAATTGTGCGGTTCGGGGATAAATACCGACCTGTAATATTCCAGAAAATAGGTCAGTGGTATGGCTCTGGCTGCTGCCTGCAGCGGCGCGGGCAGCACATCAACGGGATAGTAAATTCCGCTGACGAGCAGGATCAAACCGCTAAGGCTCCATGCAGCCACATCCGCCTTCTGGCCAAAGGTGAGGATGGATATGCAGACGATGATGCCGATGACCGCCGAGACGGCGAAGACTCCTGCCAGAAATATGAGCACCGGCAGAGGCCCTCCTGCCAGGAAATTGAAGCCGAAGAGGTAGTGGCTGACGAGCACCAGTATGAAGAAGACGACGCTTCCACGGACGATGCCAAATAGCAGGGCCCCGAAGACCAGGTGATAGCTTCGTACAGGCGCGATGAAGGTGTTCTTGATGCTCTTGGACCACATATCAAACAAGAGAACGTAGGCTACATCTATCTGCGCCACTTGAAGGATGGTGAGCGCTATGGCCCCTACCAGCAGAAACGAGACCATTCCCTCATCGACCTTCAGAAACCTCGTCAGCAAGCCGATTGAGAGCAGGCTGATCATGGGCCAGAAGAAAATCTCGAAGATGGTGAAGATGTTTCTCTTGGAGATGATCCAGTTCTTATAGGCCGAGGCCAGGTATTTATTCAGCTTACCGCGCCAGTTCAATAAATACATCCTCCAGATCGGGCTCCTTTATGATTATATCCAGAATCCTTGCTTTGGCAAAGAGCTTGACGATGATGTCCAGGTTCTCCATGCTCCTGTCGATTATCATCTCCACCCTTCCGGGCACTGAAGAGACGCTTATGACGCCTGGCACCCTCTCAAGCTCCGCGATGCTGACACTGCCCTCGTACAACACAGTCACCTTCTCGCCCAGGCCGAGCTGGTTCTTCAAGTTCTGGGGCGTGTTAAGGGCCACGATCTTACCCTTGCGCAGGAATGCGATTCTGTCGCAGAGCATCTCGGCCTCGGGCATGTAGTGCGTGGAGAGCACCACAGAGATGTTTTCTTCCTCATGAATTCTCTGTATCAGCAGGCGCGTCTTCATGGAGATGTCAGGATCAAGGCCGGTGGTGGGCTCGTCCAGGAACAGCAACCTAGGCTGGTTGAGCATGGCCTTGGCCAGAGACAGCCGCTGCTTCAAGCCTGTAGAGAGGTCCTCAAACTTCATGGCCTGAAAATCTCCAAGCTCAAAGGCGTCTATTTGATCTCTTACGGTCTGCGAGAGGGCAGGACCATACAGGCCGTAGAGCATGCCGTAGTGGCGCAAATTCTCTTTTACTGTCAGGCTCCATGGGAAGTTGGGCTTAGCAGTGCTTATGTTTATCAATTTACGAATTTCGTTCCGGTCCCTATGCGCATCCAGGCCTAAGATGTGCAGTCTTCCTATCTCCGGGTAGATCAAAGTGGAGAAGATGGATATGAGGGTTGTCTTTCCCGATCCATTCGGCCCGAGGAGACCGAAGATCTCTCCGGCTTCGACCTCCAAGGATATGTCTTTTAGCACAGTGGTGGCTGCCCTAAAAAAGCTCCTGTAGCTCTTGCAAATCCCTTGTGCCTCTACCGGTTTTTCTCCCATTGCTACCTTCTTCTCCTAAGCCTTCGAATCAGATCTCGTCTTTTTTGGAATACAAAAACAGATACTATCAACATTCCGAGCAATGGCACGGCCAAGTTCCAAAAAGAGTTGCCAGTTTTCTTCAGGGTTATAGGAAATGAGAGCACGTTTATGCCTTCATCTGAGCTGATCTCGCAACCAAGCTGGTAGTCCTGCCAACTGGCATTCTCGTCAACTAGCACGGAGAAGCTGGCCACGGCCATAGCTCCTGGTGCCAAGTCCCCCAATGGAGATGCTCTTGCATCGACGTGAAATGGACTCGCAACTACAAGGCGAGCAAAGCAGTTGTGAAGAGCGTCTGAACCATCGTTCTCGATTATGGCCATTAGGGTTTTGCGATCTCCGGGGACGAGATCGGATTTCGTTCCCAGGATCCTCAGCGGACCGGCAGTGCCAACAACAAGCACCCCTATGCTCAGACTGAGATTTTCCGGCTGCAGGAGAGGCGAACTGTCACCATTGCTCACGCTCACGTCAGCCTGGCGCAAAAAATCCAGGCTGAGGGGGAGGACATACCAGCCGCTGGCCTCATCTCCAACAGAGAGGTTGAACTCCAGCTCGGCCACAGAGCCGGATGGCAAAGACCCTATGTGCTGCGGCCCTGATCTGACTGTTACTGGACCTGCATCCTCCAAGGCTGCAGTGATGCTGAACGCATCGATGCTGCGCATCTCTTCGGCCATCTCCTTGAGTATGTCGTCCTTTGAACCGTTACCGCTTATCGGCACAAGCTCCTCCAGCCTGCCGTGGTTGGCCAGAGTTATCCTGAGGAGATTGTCTCCCCTGCCCAAGACCGGATTTGCGACTGATGCATTGAGATGAGGCAGCCCAACGGCTTTGTAGTGATCGTCTGCAAAAAACATGAGATCATCTGCTAGGCAGGCTGAGCAAAGAAGAAACAGGGTGCATATGATCCCCAGAAGTTTCATGTTATCTTTGGATTAACTTGCATCCTTTAATTAAGGCTATCTGGTGAAGGTTATGCTCAAGAAGAACGTAACTGCTGCGGTCAGTATTATGGTTGCCCCAGAGGGGACGTTCAGCAGATAGGAGATCATTAAGCCTGCTGTCACAAAGACGGCCCCAAGGAGCACCGACCCGGCCATGATGCCGGTTATGCTCTTCATATGCTGCCTGCTAATGGCTCCAGGAATTGTCAGTAGGGCGATGACCATTATTATTCCTACTATCTTTATCAAAACCACCACACTGAAGGCTACCATACAGAGCAGCAGGAGTCTCAATCTTTGTAC
>JAAZNX010000101.1 GCA_012798025.1 Methanothrix sp.
CTGGTTTGTGAAGGCAGTGATCTCCTTCTTTTTATTGCAATCCTTTTTCACCCTGGCACTGGATTCCTTTTTGCTCTATGTAAAGCTATGGTGGAAAGAAGATCTGCAAAACGTCTTTCCGATGCTGGCTTTCTCAGATCTGATCGGCTTGGTCTCTGCCACACTGGCCGCCTCCATCGTGATCGCAGCGATCATGAAGATGCGCAAAAATCGGCTGGTAGGCTATATGCTCTTCAAAGATGCTGTTTTGGTGCAGATATTCTTGGTGCAGGTCTTCTTATTCTACAAGGCTCAGTTTCTCGCATTCCTTGGGCTGGCGGGTAATATCTGCGTTCTTTTGGTTCTGTATTACATGATTCAGCAGCAGAAGGCTGCACAAGGCATCTGCACCGAGACGTTGAAAAATTAAGATGGGTAACCTGGCGTTAATAGCTCTTTCTAGGAGGTCTATGCTTCTGGTAGCACTCCTGGCAGTAAACCGGCCTGTTTGGATCAGGCACAAAGGGAACCTGGGTCTGCTTGCCACAGTCGGCACACACTGCATCATGCATTTCTCTTGGGCCTCGGTTGAAGCCTCCACGTCTTTCTCTATCCATGTTATCCACTACACCCTTGCGGGTGTAAATAAGGTTACGTCTATGGTATAAATCATTTGTCTCATGATTTTCACGCGCTCACCAGAACTCCTTTTTCCTCTTTAGGAATAGGTAGACGAAGAAAGGCACGCCCAAGAATGCAGTCATTATGCCCACGGGTAGAATCACAGGAGCCAGAATAGTGCGTGCCAAGGTGTCAGCCCCCAGGAGCAGCAGAGCTCCCATCAGAGCGGAGGCAGGTAGCAGGAATCTGTGATCTCCACCAATCACCATGCGTGCAATGTGCGGAGAGACAAGGCCGATGAACCCTATCGTTCCAGTGAAACAGATCACGCTCGCAGTGATTAACGAGACAAGCATCATGCAAAAGATCCTGGTCCTCTCCACGTTCACGCCAAGGCTTGTGGCAGTCTCGTCCCCAGCCCCGAGGGCGTTGATGTCCCAGGATTTGAGGAAAAGGTACGGGAAGCAGAGGACGATGACTGCAAACACGATCCAGACCTTATCCCAGGAGGACCTGCCCAGGGAGCCCATCATCCAGAACACGACCTCCTGTACCTGCTCCGCCCTGCCAAGATACTGCAAGAATGAAGTCATGGCCGAGAAGAGATACATGACAGCGATGCCCGCCAGGATCATGGTCTCAGGAGATATTCCTTTGTATTTTGCAAGGCCGTAGACCGTAAAGGATGCAAGCAAAGTGAAGATGAATGCATTGCCGATGATAAGCCACTCGCCGCCCACAAAACCCGCGCCGAGAACTATGGCCAGAGCAGCTCCGAAGCTGGCGGCGGAGGATATCCCCAAGGTAAACGGGCTGGCCAGAGGATTCTTCAGAATGCCTTGCATGACCGCTCCTGCAATGGCAAGGCCAGTGCCGGCCACGACAGCCATGGCAATTCGATGAAGCCGCAACCCCCAAACGATAGTATCTGCAAACCAGCTGGTTTGGAACTGTTTTGGAAAGAACTTGGCCAAAATGGCAGTGTACACGTCCAGGACGCTGATATTGGCAGATCCCAGTGTGGCGGCTATGCCAGCCAGAATAACTATTGTTGCGATGAGAATTACGAGAAACAGGACTTTTCTGTCAACGAACTTTTCATACTCCTCCTTGAGCTCGATCTTTCTGGCGGCAGATTCTGTTTTCATCTTAATTCTCCAGGCATGATGCTTGCGAGATCATCCCGTCATATTTATCAATCAAACCAAGAAAATTATGTCTCTATTGATAAACATTTTGGTTTGAGTATTACTATCGCGATCAAGCAGACGGAGCATGCAAAAAATCAAGATAAATTTGGGTCTTTGGGCCCAAGCATTCCTGGGCCCAAAGGCAGTTTAGGGCTTTACAGCATCCAAAATGCTCTCTGCTTCCTCGCGACGAGCATCCATCACGTATGGTATGCCGGAGACGAAGGCTGCCTCCTCGGTGAGGGACATGAGGTCGTCGCGCGATATGGTGGACAGGCGGAAGTTTCGGCTGCCCGCCATCAGTTGCTGCAGCCCTGTCTTGAACTTCTGACCGTAAGTATAGAGGGCTACGGCTCCCAAGGGTATATCCTTGAAGTCGTTGCCGTATTTGGCCTTAAGCTCCTCGTACGCAACGAAGATCTCCTCTGGCTTGCTGCCGAACTTGGAGACGTTCTTGGGCAGATCTCCCTTGGCTAGCCAGTCCTGGATGTTCTTGCCAACCATGCCCGGGATCATAAGGGCCCGGCCCATGCAGACCGCCTTGAAGTAGGGACTGCCCATGGCCAGAGCCTTGTAGACCCCGTCCTCTGTGGAAAAGCCACCTGCCATGGCCAGATCTGGAACACGCATGCCCCTGCCTGCTAGCCGATTGGCGAACTCAACTGCAAGTGCCTGTAGGTAGAACGTCGGTATGCCCCACTCGTTCATCATAGGCCAGGGGCTCATGCCTGTGCCACCGGGGGCACCGTCGATGGTGAGCAGATCCAGCTTGGCCTCTGAGCCGTAGCGCAGGGCCATGGCCAGCTCCACCATGGAATATGCGCCGGTCTTGAGGGTGATGCGCTTGAATCCCAAGTCCCTAAGCCTGTCGATCTCTGCCATGAACCCGTCATAGGTGACGAAACCCAAGCGGGAATGCCGCTCGAACTCCTTGATGGCACCAGACTTAAATGCCGCCTGAATCTCGGGCAGCGTTGGATCCGGAGATACGACGTATCCACGTTTCTTGAGCTCCAGAGCACGCTCCAGGGTCTTTACCTTGATCTCGCCGCCGATGCATTTAGCACCCTGACCCCACTTCAGCTCGATGGTCTCCAGGTTGTGCTTGGAAGAAACGTACTCAGCAACGCCAAGGCGTGTGTCCTCCACGTTCATCTGTACGAGGATCTCTCCGAAGCCATCGTAAAACTTCTTGTAGGTGTTGATCCTGCGGTCCATCTCCGGAGACCTGGCAACCTTTCCCTTGCTATCCCTCTCAAGGCCTGGGTCAATTCCGCAGACATTCTCTCCGCAGACCAGAGTTATGCCGGTTATGGCCGCGCCGATAGCGAAATGCTCCCAATTCTTCCTGGCGATCTCCGTAGAGCCAAGTGCGCCTGTGAAGATCGGCACCTGCATCTTGACCTTCTTGGACCAGCCGTACTCGGTCATGGTATCGACATCGGGAAATAGCGCTGTATCCGGACCAACCTCGACGCCCTCTGGCAGGCCCACTGCTCCGACAGCATATCCTTGAATGCTGAGATGTGAATAGTCAATGGGATAATCCTTGTCAGCTCCTGCGGTGATCTCTCCGAAGGGTCCTGGATAAAGCACTTCCCGGCCCCGGAAGGATGCCAGCCATGTCTCACAACCTCCCCGGCATCCATCTAGGCAGTCCGCGCATAATCCCGACATGGGGACTACGCTCCGCGAGCGATTGAAAGTTCCAGTGGCAGCACTTGCATTTGGCCTTCTCAAGTTCATTAATCTCCACCCTTTTTATAATATTATCACAGACCCGGCGTCCGCCCAGCTCAATAGCTGGACTGTCGATCTTTTTGGCCTGGGCACCAGGTGCCTTCCTATTCGCTGCTATAAATACGTTTTCATAAAAGATCATAACTTTTATGAAATCGCAAAGGAAAGGCTTTTCCGGTTGGAACGTGGGTGTAAAGCGGAAAGATTAGATAGAGGCAGCAGATGAAGAACGAGGTAGAAGATGATTGCGATAGTCAACTATGGCATGGGCAACCTGTTCAGCATTTACAACGCCATGAACAGGGTTGGTGCCGATCCAAAAATCGTCATCGATCCTGATGGCCTGAAAGAAGCCGATGGAATTGTGATACCTGGCGTGGGTGCTTTTGGCAGCTGCATGGACCAGCTCTCACGGTTCGAAGGTTCTCTCACTCAGTCCTTCGATGAAGGAGTTCCGATGCTGGGCATTTGCATTGGCATGCAGGTGCTCTTTGAGGAGAGCGAAGAAAACCCTGGGGCCAGAGGCCTTGGTTGGATCAAGGGAAAGGTTGTACGCCTACCCGAAGGTGTGATGATACCACAGATGGGCTGGAACAGCCTCACCATCAAACGCCCAGTTGAGATGTTAGATGGAATCTATGACGGCGACATGTTCTATTTCGTGCATTCTTACTATGGCAGGCCAACAGATCGCTCGGTTATCGCAGCCACTACAGAGCACGGAGTGGAGGTCACTGCTGCTGTGGCCAAGGATAACCTGTTTGCAACGCAGTTCCACCCCGAGAAGTCAGGAGCCAAAGGCCTTAGAATATTGGAGAACTTTGTGAGGTTCACACGATGTTAGCCAGGCGGATAATTCCATGTCTGGACTGCGATCTTGGCGTGCCAGGAGGTCGAGTAGTCAAAGGCATCGAGTTCAAACAAATCCGATACGCTGGCATTCCATGGGAACTTGCTGGTAAATACTACGAGGACGGGGCTGATGAGATCGTCTTCTTGGATATCACCGCATCCCACGAGCGGAGAGAGACTATGACCAGCGTGATCAAGAAGACCTCCGAATCGGTCTTCGTGCCCCTGGCAGTTGGCGGTGGAATAAAAAGCGTCAAAGAGGCGAGGGAGGTATTCAACGCTGGGGCCGACAAGATCACTGTAAATACCTCTGCCCTCAAGCGTCCGCAGCTTATAACAGAGATATCTGATAAGTATGGAAACCAGGCAGTAGTACTGGCCATAGATGCTAAACGGCGTTATAATCTAGAGGATGGCCGTGTGATCGTGCAAACGCCAGAAGGCCCTTGCTGGTTTGAGTGTTCATTTTATGGAGGCCGCGAGTTCACGGGGGTTGACGCTATCTCGTGGGCCAGGAAGGCAGTATCTTTGGGTGCTGGCGAGATCCTGCTCACCAGCATGGACCGCGACGGAACCTACGACGGCTTTGACATTCCACTCACCGATGCAGTTGCAAAAAGCGTCAGAATACCTGTGATAGCTTCTGGGGGCTGTGCCAGTCCAGATCACATGCTGGAGGTCTTCCAGAGGACAGACGCCTCTGCCGCCCTGGCGGCAAGCATCTTCCACTTCGGCGAATGGAATATTGCAGATGTGAAGAGGTATCTGAAAGAGCGGGGAGTTAACGTCAGAGTTTGAATTGAGCCCCGCTCCCTTCCCGCATGGTACTAATTAATGCCGCTTGACTTTTTCAGGTTGATATGAGCTGCTTTAGCCTCTGGATGCTCTCCATGGCCTGAG
The DNA here is from genome assembly GCA_012798025.1 of Methanothrix sp. Taxonomy (GTDB): domain Archaea; phylum Halobacteriota; class Methanosarcinia; order Methanotrichales; family Methanotrichaceae; genus Methanothrix. Next base: position 5,283 of record JAAZNX010000101.1, read on the forward strand.
CAGATTCGTTCAGCTTCTCCTCCTCGAAATACTTTATGATCTGATCGATGCTCGCCCGCAACGAGTAGACCTTCATAGGCCTCCCTTTGCCTTCGCGTTTGACCTCTTTTTCCTCAATCCAGTTATTGTCGCGCAGGGTGCGCATGGCAATGCTAACTTCCGGCTGTCTCAGGTCTGAGCCCATCTCGATCTCGCGTGATGAGGCAGCATCCACATTGGCCAGGAAAGTGATCAAGGTTGCAACATTACGCGGCACACCAAGGGATCTAAGCGTTTCGACAAATTCCATATCCTTGTCGTCCAGGATCTTCACGGTGGACTCTCTCATAATCAACACCATATTTTTCTGCTCACAATTACTTGATGATATAAATAATTTGTTTTGAAAGGCAATGTCAATTAAATTTACTAAATTAGACTAATACTTTAGATAATAAGTTTATAGACAGCATACATTTGCATTTAGATGATTATTTAATCAATTAAGGACTCTTAAAAGAATTTATATTTATAACTATTTCCTGAAGGTTAGTTAATAAGGCATAGTAATAGTGATAATTTTTCGTCCCGTATCAGCGAGATAGGCCCAAAAATGGATTTGAGAATAATTTAAGAAGTATTGGGTCACAACAAAGATATATCTCCCTAAAGCCAATGGTTCATTATGATTACAATCGAGATCCACGAGACGGATCTCAATGAGCTGACCAGGACCGAGGTTCACAACCTACCGGGTGCTCTCTTTGCTGGCACCAGCCCGCTTCTCAAGCCTTTCATGAAGAAGCTGGAGACGCTGCTGCCAGTGCAAAATAAAGGGCGCAGTGACAGCTACATACTCTCTGCTCTTCATTCTCATATAGATGAGGTGCACGCGGATGAGAATGTGATCTGCGTGAAGAGCGGCGATAAATTAGTAGAGATCAGTCGCGAAGAGCTGGGCGAATTGATGGGCGAGAGGTATCCATCCACTGACCACCACCGGCTTAACCTGCCTGGTCTATTGTTTTTGCAAAGCGGCCCCGCGCTTCAGTCTGCAAGCGCTATACTGCTGCGCCGAGAGCACAAGCTGCGCATTCCCGACGGGCGCAGGACCCTGCGCTACATCTTTCATATGGGTGTGGTCTTTGTAGACGCAAACAAAGAAAGAATAATAGTAAACTTCGATCCAGATAGACTGCCCAAGAGGGCCGACGGCTCGGGCGTATTGGAATGAAATGAGGCTAAGGCCTTGGCCTCAGACCACCAAATGTCTTAGCTCCCACAAAAGCCTTGGATTCAACCGGAAGAGCACGCGCAGCATGCCGCGCAGGTCCATCTTGGCGATGTCTTCCTTATTCAAGGAGCCGATGAGCTGGTTTAAGTCTTCGTCCGTAAGCTTCACGAAGAACTCTTTGAACTCATAGCTGCGGGCGAGGCTCTTGCCAATATCCGCGCGCCAGCGATCCTCATATTCTTTGAGCCCTTCTTTGCTCACATCTCCTGATGATACTGCTTTCGCAGCAACCTCGCCTGCGATGATCCCTGATTGCATGGCAGTCAGTATGCCTCCACCAGTCAAAGGATCGGTTTGACGTGCTGCATCGCCCACCAGCATAACGCCGTCCGCTGTAGTGGATTCGATGGGCCCAGAGCATGGATCTGCACCCACTACCATCTCCAGCACCTTTCCATTTGGAAAATGCGATTTCATGAACTCTTTCAACAGCCTTGTTGCCTCTCCGGGCTTGGATCTGGAGCCCAGGATCCCCAGGCCTACATTGGCCAGCTTCTCGCCTTTGGGAAAGGACCAGACATAGCCCCCAGGAGCGATGCCATTTCCTAAAAAAAACTCGCAGTATTGATCGTCAACGCGTGTGTCCGTGACAAGAAATTGAGCACAGGTCTCGATATCCTTCAGCTTCAGTGTGGTATCTATTCCAGCCCAGCGCCCCACCTTGGACTCCACTCCGTCGGCACCTATGACTATCGGCGCCTCTATCTCCAGGGGTTCGCCAATGCGCATGGCAGAGACGCCACAGGGCGCTCCGTCCTTCTTGAGAAGGCCAATAGCCCTAGTCTTCACCATGACCTTTGCCCCGGCACGTGCAGCCTCCATGGCAAGCCCGCGGTCGAAGACTTTCCTTTCCAGGACGTAGCCCACCTCAGCCCCGCCCTTGTCCTCGGACATGACTATGCTTGTGCCGTCTGGAGCATAGATCCTGGCTCCCTTTACCTCCGCAGCGATCCATTCCGGCTCTGGCTTTACTATCTGGCTTAAGGCTCTCTTGCCCACGCCCTCAGCGCACCGCACGGGATCGCCTATCTCCTGACGCTTCTCCAGGAGCGTTACGCGAAGGCCGGCTTGTGCAGCGGCTTTTGCAGCCATCGATCCACCGGGTCCAGCACCCACAACCACCACGTCGCACTTCATGCTCATGCCTTGACCTCCAGGGCACCCACGGGGCATATCTTGGTGCAGATGCCACACTCCTTGCAATCAGCTGAAACCTCTATGAAGGTCTCCACAAGCTCCAGGGAACAAGTTGGGCAGACGCCAACACAAGCTCCGCAGTAGCAGCATTTGTATCTATTGACTGTAAGCAAGAGACCACATCCTAGTACTCTATTGTGAAATCCTCATAATTTTTACACTCCAGCTCGGAGAGCTCCATCCCCAAGACCATGGAACCTGCAGGTCCGCTCTTCATGAGCCGGAGAAGTTCGCCCACCTTTTGCCGCTCGCCTTCCAGCACGGCCTCCACCCCGCCGCCAGGGATGTTTCGTACCCAGCCTTTGACGCCAAGCTCCTTGGCCTTATCTTTGGTGAAAGCGCGATAAAATACGCCCTGCACCCTCCCTGAGACACGAACATGCACAGCTATCATTTAAGGACTCCAGACACCAGATCTTCCAGCGCTTTTCGCGGATCTGCGGCCTTGATTATCCCTGAAGCTAGCAGAACACCCTCTGAGCCCAGCTCAATGGCAGATCTCAGATCCTCTCCATGAGTGATTCCAGCACCGCAAAGCACTGCAACCTTTGGGGCAATATCCTTCACAGCTGCCACAGATCCACGGATGACTTCTGGATTGGCCTTGGAAACAGGAATCCCACTGCCTATCAGTTCAGGCGGTTCCACAGCTACGAAATCTGGCTCCAATGCAGCTGCTGATCGCGTCGTGGCCACATTGTTGGTGCACACTATGGTCTTCAAACCAAAAGAGCGACAGGCAGTGATGGATGCCTCGATCTCGGCCAGCTTGAGCCGCCGCTCTGAATGATTGATCAGCGAACCTGCAGCTCCGGCCGCTTTCAGGGATGCTGCGGTTACATGGCCCGTGAATCCACCGTATCCAACGCCGTCTACATGCTGAGCATAGACAGGTATATTCACAGCGCTCGAAATGACATGAATATCAGCCACCTGGGGCACCACTACCATCTGCACAGAGTACTCTCTGGAAATATCTTCGCAGATCTCCGCCAGCCGCAGAGCTTCAATGCCCGTCGATTCACGATATGTTTTAAAGTTGAGCACTATTATGGCCATAATCTCCCTCGCAGGACCTGTGTAATCTCAGTGAACATATATATTTTGGCTGCATTCTGATCGCAGTTTATTGAAATACTTTTCATAAATCTCTTCATGTATGCCCTCTCCCGTGAAGAGCATGCAGATGCTACCCCGAAAGATCATGGCGATCATAGGAAGCATCCCCCTGTCCTGCTGCTGGATCATATGGTAAATAAGGCCCTGAGCATCGGAATAATCCAGTTTCACCAGCTCGAGCTCCTTGTGATTGTGAAGAAAGCGCTCCAAGGCAGGAAGGCTTCTCTGGCAGATGTTGCAATCCTTTCTGCCGATGAAAAGCAGCACTGGACGTTCTTTGCTTTTGATGGCTTCAGCCAGCTCAATTGCCGGACCATAGGTATCCCTAAAAAAGGAGTCTACTATGCCGGACAATTCGTCTTCTGGAACTCCATACTTCTCAGCCAGCTCCTCGCGGAGCTTTTCCTGCTTCGCGACCATGAATCCCTGCACGCGGGCAATGAGATCCATATATGTTGCTGTTAAATTCATCCCATAAAATCGTAGTGGTGCAGAGCTGGTTGGTACAGACAAGATATGAAAAGGTCTGAGGGCAGGTGTGACCTTTTGTACCTATCTTTACGCTATTACCTGCTCCTTCAATATATACCGGATCAGGTCCTCGGAGAGCTTTGTCTCCCTCTGGAGCCTTTTCACAGTTTCATCTATGCTATTGCCTTCAGCCATGAGTGCCGATATCCTGCGCACAATCTTATCGCCCACAGTGTAGTACTCGTCGATATCCTTACGGTGGCCCCAGACATCTCCCTTCAAGAGCTGGACGCCCTGAATTTCCAGGAACTGCTGGGCGGCCTTGGACATAGTCTCATGATATGATGGAGGGATCTGCACAGCCCGCAGGCGCGGACACGACTGAACCAAGCTCATCACATCCATATTAGAGGCTCTGAAAGCCAAATGAACTATCTGCTCATTTCTGTTGAGATCATTGATCTCTTTTTTGGAACTCACTACCCTCAGCTTCATGTTACTTAGCAATGCTCTTAAAATATTTATAGATAATGGTAATCATAGTAATCCTTAATTAGATATACTGAGATCAGAAACTGAAATCATGAAATATTTATGTATCAGCGCTGAACACAGAAAATATTCGAGAAATTATGTGAAGTATTTCAATCTGTTTTTATAATATGTGGGTTTTTATGTTTATAAAGCAAATAGCTTATTTGTTGGCGATTCGACTTTAAAGACGATCCGAGCATCCATAAATTAGACATATTATGTTCACAGATATCGATTTATGATGCTAAAAGGGTTGTTATTCTATATGTGAAAAAATCGGGCTCAGAGGCACACATCCTTGCGGAAGGCACCGACAGCATATGCGCAGTTTGCCAGAATTTTGTCTGCAAGATCTTGACTTGGCCAGGAACCTAAACCACAATCAGGCCCTGCTGCCCTGAGCCGTTCCCCAAACATGGAGTAAGCGATATCCAGCCTCTTTTTCATGATCTTGGGAGACTCCATCAAAAGAACCTCCCTCTCAAGCCGGGGTGTGTTTTCCCAGAGGTTTACGCCCATCTGGTCATTCAATTGCGCGACCATAGCCAGAATATCGGTTCGAGCAATGCCTGCTCGGAGATAAGTGTCTGTTTGCACCAGTACCTCTTTGTCGATCAGCCTGAGATAGTCTGGATGCGCAGCAGACTCAACGCCTACTATGTTGATCCCAGGAACGTGCGCACAAGGCTCGACCCAAAGAGGAGAATGCAAATGCACCTCACAGTCCATGCCTATGCATGGCGAGCTTGCAATGCTCAGAGCATGGAGGACTTCCTCCTCCGAGAACACCACGCTTGAGTTGATTCCTAAAGATGGCTCGTCGAGCGAAGCAACGGACATAACACCACAGTCCCTGGCTTTTTCCAGGAACCTGGAAACGCTTTTGGCCAGGCTGTAGAGGATGTCCGTATAGGCTGTGGCTCCGAAGGAGGATATGTAGAGCTCCACTGGACCTGTGACGCAAACGCGAACCTTCTGGTCAGGGGGCACGGCCTTCAGCTCCAGGATCGCTGCATTCTCCTTCTTTATCAGATAAGGGCTCTCTGTCTGTTCCGGGTCTTCGATCGGGTTCATGAACATGCGGATCATGTCTCTGAACTGCGGGTAGGTTGGAACCTCGACGCCTGCGTTGATCTTGCGGGCCAGCACATCGCGCACCAGTTGAAGATACTGCCCCTCAGATAGACCATCCAGCCTGACGCCTTTTGGCAGTGGGTAGCTGCCAATGTCGTCAAAGAAAATGCAGTCGCTTTGCAAAGCCATATCATCCCCACCTTCGAAAGTCTAGAGAAACCGCCTAAGATACTCTTTTATTGAGGCATAATCTGCCCCGATCCTCTGAAAGTTCTCCTCCAGCTCGTCCAGCTTTGCCATCGCCGCTGGCAAGGGCGGATTTATGCCGACAAGCCGCACAATTTCATCCGGGAACTTGGCAGGATCCGCGGTCTCCAGGGAGATGCAAGGGCTCCAGTCCCCACACTTCGTCAGATATTTCATGAGCCCAGCATAGCCCACGGCTCCATGAGGTTCCAGCAGAGCACCGTGCTTCAGATAGACCTCTTTGATGGTCTGGCGGGTCTCGTTGTCAGATATTGAGACGGCGTAAAGCTCGCGGCGCATTGATTGCATGTCTGGCTGCTTGATGACGTGTCCTGTCTCGTCCATCACGCCTCCGTAAAGGCTGAAGAGCCGAGCCAGGTTGCTGGGATGGCCGACGTTCATGGCGTTGGAGATGCAGTTCTTGCTGGGTTTGATGGGCTTGTAGATGCCTGTGCACATGAATTTTAAAAACTCGTCGTTCTCATTCGTCGCTGCCACGAATCTATGTACGGGAAGGCCCATCCTAAGGGCGATGAGGCCGCCCATTAGGTCGCCGAAGTTTCCGCAAGGCACAGAGAAGACCGCGGCTTTGCCATCTGGCGAGGCCCGCGAATGAGCATAGAAGTAATAAACGGCCTGCGGAAGCAATCTTCCGATGTTTATGGAGTTGGCAGATGAGAGCTTAAGATCAACTAGATCAGGATCGACAAATGCCTGCTTGACCAGGGCCTGACAGTCATCGAATTTGCCATCTACAGCGAGAGGGAAAACGTTCTTTCCTAATGTTGTCATCTGACGGCGCTGCCTTTGGGTCACCTCCTTCTCAGGGAATAAAACTACAATTTTAATGTTGTCCAGGCCGAAGAAGGCATGGGCCACAGCCGAGCCCGTGTCGCCCGAGGTAGCAGTGAGGATGAGGATGCTCTCGTCGACTTGCTTTAAGAAGTATTGCATCAGCCTCGCCATGAGCCGGGCTGCAAAGTCCTTGAAGGAGCAGGTTGGGCCACGGTCGAGGCGCAAGACGTACTTTTCATCGTAGACCTTCTCCACTGGAACATCGTAGTTGTAGGCGTCTTGAAGCATGGATCGCAATTCTGCGTCCAAAACCAGATCACCCAAATACGGTTTTATGACCTCGTAGGCGATCTTTGGGTAAGTCATCTCAGAGAATTCCAGGATCTTGCTCTTTGGGATACATGGAATTTTCTCTGGCATGTAGAGCCCCTTGTCTGGAGCCTGTCCCATAAGTAGCGCACGCCGAAAGTCCACGCGCTCGGGGTGGCCGTTGGTGCTGAAGAATAATATATTGTTCATGGTCTAAACGAAAAAGGCACCGATGATCTTTAAAGCTTTGCAAACCGCAGAGGAGTTGCAAAGGAAAATATGGTCATACGAGTTGTCAGAGGTAGTGAACAATCAGTGGCAGCATCAGAACCCCCATTGCATGCGTTTTGTGGATTCCGGCAATGGGCGCGATCAGCCCTACCACCGTGGACAAAAAGAAGATGAAAAGTCCAAAGATCCCTGTGAAGGCAAGCGTCATGGCCACCAGGAACGCCAGCACGCTCACGCAAAGCGCCCTGTAATTCAGAGCAAGGAAAGCATGCGCAGCAGCTCTCGCAGTGGCGATGGTGCCGATGTAGGATGCGGCGCCTACAGCTAAAACGATTAAAATCATCTGCAGCAGTGCGTTCTGGTCAAGGACCATCAGCTCCTGTATGGCTGCAGCAGCGCCGCTGCGGGGTTTATCGATGACGTAGAGCGCTACAAGCGAGAAAAGCGCATTGGCGGTGTTCACTCCAGCGATGCATACCAGGAACTCCTCCTCAGAAGAGGGCGCGCCCAAGCGCGTGGCTATGGATGCCACTGATGGCGAGACTCCTGGAATCCAGGCCACGACCGATCCTCCCAGGCTTCCAGAGAACACCGCTCTGGCAAGAAGGCCTGCTGGCATCTTGATCGTGGTCTCTTCCTGCTTAGGGATCTTTGCGTCTGTGGATAGGCTGAGCAGGAGGGATGATGCGCCGAAGATGCCAGATAAAAGAGGCAGCAACACTTGAGGCTCCAGGCCCAAGGGCGATGAGATAAGGCTTTCGTGCTTGAATGCGAAGATGCCCAACAGGCCGCTGGTCATAAAGAGTGAGGCTGAGATCGCCTTGTACTTCCAGTGCACAAGAGATCCTTGCCCTTCAATAAAGGGGCCATGTTCCGATTTAATCATCATCAGTGCAATGGCCAGAAGCATAACTCCCACATACTTCATGAGGCGATCGTAGTAGCTGGAGAATATCCAGGACAAAGGAATTACAAGGAGAAGAGCGACTATTATCGATCCTGAGCTGCCCAAGGCCGAGAGCCTCACCGCCTCTATGCCCCTGCCGTCGAGCATGAGCCTTTGCCCCGGGAGAACGGTCAGTGCAGTATCGGAATCAGGTGCTCCGAGAAAGATGGCTGGGATGGCATCGAAGAACGTCTGGGAGATGCTGGCTGAAAGGACTATGGATGCTATTTGGTATGGCGTAAACCCCAGGTCCACGAGATGGACCGATAACGCTAATAACATGGTCGCAAAGTTGTTGATGTGCAGGCCGGGAGTGAGGCCGCTGAGTATTCCAAGTATGAAGCCCAAGGTTACGCAGGCTGCAAGAGCGATGTCGATCATTCTACTTTATAGTAATTTGAAATGAGTATATTAATACCTTACTTTGATTACTGATTTAACCTTCGGGCTTGCTGCTGCATGCCGTTTGGGACATTGACGTGCTCTGTTTTTGCAAGCCTTGGGCTTTTGGAAAACCCTTAAATACTGGCGTAATAGTCGATCTAGATATTCCGCACAAGGGCAGGATGCCCTGGGCGCATGGACCGGTAGGTTCGAACGCGCGCAGCGCGTGAGTCGGTCTCTGGTTTGAGACCTTTGCGGAGGATTAAAATGAGAAGTTCAGAAAAGACAAATCCAAGGATAGTCCGTCTTATCAGCACTCTGAAGGCGGCCTCTCGCGAAAGCGGCTCTCCTCTCTGGCGCGACATCGCCCATAGGCTGGAGAAGCCCAGGCGCAATTATGCCGCCATTAACCTCAGCAAGATCAACAGACATACCCAATCCAACGACACAGTGATTGTAGCTGGGAAGGTGTTGGCATCAGGAGATCTCGAGCATGGCGTTACCGTTGCCGCGCTCAGTTTTAGTTCTGCTGCCATGGCCAAGATCCAGGGAGCAGGTGGGAAGTGCCTGGCCATAGAAAAGCTGGTGCAAGAGCACCCCAAGGGATCAGGCATAAGGATTTTGAGGTGAGGCGATGATAGTAGTTGATGCAACTGGGTTGGTTATGGGGCGTCTGGCGAGTGTAACTGCCAAGAGCCTATTGGCAGGCGAGGAGGTCAAGATCGTCAACGCTGAAAAGGCCATTGTAACCGGCAGGAGAGAGTTCGTCTTCAGCGATTATGGGAGGATGCGTGAGCGCGGCCACAAGGAGAGAGGGCCTTACTTCCCCCGTCGGCCAGATATGATACTCAAGAGAACTGTGCGCGGGATGCTCCCATACAAGATGAGAAGAGGAAGAGATGCATTCTCCAGACTGCGCATTTATGTAGGCATTCCAAGAGAGCTGAAGGGAATGCAGTTCGAGCAGCCTGAAGGGGCGAAGATGAGAACTGCCAGCAATAACAAGTATATCGAGCTTGGGACCTTGAGCAAGAGGCTCGGAGCAAACTTCTGAGGGTTCGAAATGAAGATAATCAATACATCTGGTAAGAAAAAGACGGCAACTGCAAGGGCCACTCTGAAGGATGGAACGGGCATTGTTAGGATCAACAAAGTGCCCCTGGAGATCTACGAGCCAAGGCTTGCCAGGCTCAAGATCCAGGAACCAGTTCAGATAGCCGGCGATAGGATCAAATCGATGAACATCGATGTCGTCGTTAGTGGTGGTGGAACAATGGGCCAGACAGATGCTGCTCGAACAGCCATCGCCAAGGGCATTGTGGAGTGGACCGGGGATACTGCTCTAAAGGAGGCGTTTTCCGAATATGACCGAAACCTCCTCGTCAGCGATCATCGGCAAAAGGAGAAGAAAAAGTTCGGCGGACTTGGTGCCAGATCTAAGTACCAAAAGTCCTACAGGTGAAACTACTTGATTCCTGTCAGGTGCTTTTCCTGTGGCAAAGTGATCTCCCATGTTTGGGAGGAATACCGGGAGCGCATTAAGACTGAGCCTCCCGGCAAAGTCTTGGACGACTTGGGGATAGACAAATACTGCTGCAGGCGCATGCTTCTCTCCCATGTGGAGATAGTGGATACGCTCAGGCGGTACCAGTAGAAGGGGGTTGTAGGGTAGCCTGGTCCATCCTACAGCGTTCGGGACGCTGTGACCTGAGTTCGAATCTCAGCAACCCCATCATACTCTTCCTTTTGAGGTGGCTATTTGAAGGGTGAGAAATATACCAGATATGAACGTGCGCGCATAGTAGGAGCACGAGCTTTGCAGATTTTCATGGGCGCTCCAGTATTAATTAATACCAAAAATACTGACCCTCTCGAAATAGCGCTTGAAGAGATGAAACTGGGCGTAATTCCCATAACCGTAAAACGCGGTTCGTTATAGGTAGGTGAATTAGTTGGAAGAAGATGAGGTGATAACGGTAGCGGGAGAATACGAGACTCTCATACCCATCGACGAGTACCTCGC
>JAAZNX010000073.1 GCA_012798025.1 Methanothrix sp.
CAAGAGAACTGGAATTGACCTCAAGCCGGAACTTGTCGCGAAGCTTTCAAGGATAACGAATATAAAAGCCATAAAAGAGGCCAGTGGAAGCCTCTCTCAGGTCTCTCAAATCATTGAGCAAACGAGGGGAGGCGACTTTACGGTCCTTTCCGGAGACGACGACCTGACGCTGCCCATCATGTCTCTGGGCGCATCTGGCGTAGTCTCTGTGGTAGCCAACGTCGCTCCCAGAAAGACTGTGGCCATGGTTGATGCGGTATCAAGCGGCGACCTGGAGAAGGCAAGAAAACTGCATTACGAGCTCTTACCTTTGGTGAGGGCCATGTTCCTGGAGACGAACCCCATCCCCGTGAAGACCGCCTATATGCTCATGGGACTCGCTGCTGGGCCTCTGCGGCTGCCCCTGGCATCCATGGCGCCGGAGAAGGAGGCGGTATTGAAGGAGATTTTGGGAAGGCTCGGCGAGAGAGCATGATCAAATTTGCTGTTGCCGGTGCACTGGGACGCATGGGCACACTCATCATTCAGGAGGCTGCAAAGGTCGGCGATCTGCAGCTAGTGGCAGGCTTCGATGTCGCAGGAGTTGGGAAAGTTCTTCCGGGAGGCGTTCTCGTATCGGACGCCTCGCAACTTAAGAGCACTTTAGCTTCGTCCAAAGCAGTGGTACTTATCGATTTCACAGTAGCCTCGGCAGCTGTTGAGACCGTATGTAGCGCGGCGGATATGGGAGTTGACCTGGTCGTGGGAACTACAGGTTTCTCTCCTGATCAGCTCTCCAAAATGAAGGCTGCAATAGATGGCAGAGTATCAGCCGTGATAACCCCCAACTTCAGCGTTGGAGTGAATCTGTTCTGGAAGCTGGTAGCAGAAGCTGCTACCGCTTTGAAGGATTACGATATCGAGATCATCGAAGCTCACCACAATCAGAAGAAGGATGCGCCCAGCGGCACAGCGTTGGCCACGGTCGAAGCGATAAAGAATGCTCTTGGCGACAGAGAGGTTGTGCACGGCAGAGAGGGGTTGAGGCAACGCGGCAAGGAGATAGGAGTGCATGCAGTGAGGGCCGGAGACATCGTCGGAGATCACACTGTGCTCTTCGCAGGGCCCGGCGAGAGGCTGGAGATCAAGCATCAGGCTCATAGTCGGACGGCCTTTGCCTCAGGTGCAGTTCGTGCTGCGCGATGGGTGGTCGACAAAGAGCCCGGAATCTACAGCATGGCAGACGTATTGGGATCGAGATGAACAGTCTGGAGGAGGGAAGCTACGCTCTTTGCACGGGGGGAAGAAGGCTCGAGCCGTTCTCCCTGCAGAAAAACGTTGTTGGTTTCTGCGACAGGTGCGAGTCGGATCTGGAGAGCCTTGCGTATTTTCGCACAGATTCCGGCTGGATGGTATCTGCGCGCTGCAAAAGAGATCATCTCATCTTGATATGCTATGATCTGGAATGGAACTGGCAGGGCGATCAAGAGCTACAGATGTCTGCAAAGAAGGTGGGCATTTCTTCACTGTCCAGGGAGATGCTGGAGGCGGTCTTCACAAATGCAGAGATAAGGGACATGCAGGCCTGTGAGCAGGGCCTGCCCTTTGTGCGGCAAAACCTGTACAGGGCCAGGAGCAAGTACGATAGGTTCGAGAAACTTTTTGGCATACGATTGAATATTTGAGTTAGGGAAAAATTTTCCCAAGAAAATCGGCATCGAAATTACTACGTTCCTTGACCGGCTAGATGAATTTTGTACATATCAGGCGGCTCCATTAAAGGATTCTCATCGTCATTGGAGCCAGTGCGATGAGGCTCATCGCTGATGCCATCTTCGTTCTCGTCCCTTAGCTGAGCATCAGACCAGTAGTTACCAAGAATTTTTTTGAAGAACTTTCCACGGTATTGATAGTTCAATGCCTCGATCGAACTCCATTGGTTGGAAGATATGAATGAATAGGCATCATAGACATTATTCTGGAAGCTGTTTAAATAGATCAGGTTATTGCTGGACACTTCCGGATACACCCCTTCGTCAAGATAGAGGCCCTCTCGGTTGCCGCTCAGGTTGTTAAGACAAAGAGTGTTGCCGCTGCAGTTAACCATCTTTATGCCCTGACGGCAATTGTTGACCATGTTGCCAGTTATATTACACGCGGTCGAACTGAATAGGCTGATTCCTGCATCTCTGCTTTGAAGGATGTTCCCAAGAAGGTCGCAACCTGCAGACTCCAGGATTACAATCCCATTCTCGTTATCAGAAAAAAGATTGGATTTGAGGCGGTTCTGAGAAGACCGATCCAGCCGTATGCCCTCTTTGTTCCAGGAGAGCTGGTTTTCTTCCAGATCGTTGCCGTTAGATGCATGTACACGAATGCCATTTTTTCCATAACGCACCTGATTTGCGGAGATTGTGTTGGCAACAGAGCCCTCCAACAGTATGCCGTCCAGACAATTGCTTATATTATTTCCGATAAGGCTATTATTGTCTGACGAGTTGAGGTACACTCCACGAGCCGCAATTTTGAGGATGAAGTTTTCTTGCAGTATATTGTCACGCACTCCCTGTAGAAGGATGCCTTCATCGTTCGCGCTCACCAGGTTCTCGATAAGCAAATTTCCATCGCTTGATTTCGAGATAACAACTGCAGTGGGGTTTTCGCGGATTGTGTTATTTATGAAGATATTGTGGCTTGAATTTTGGAGCCTTATTCCTTGATCAAAATTGGCATCGACTTCATTTCCCGTAAAATTATTGCCATAGGAATCCTCAACATAGACACCACTGCCGCTTAGCATATTGCAGAAGCGATTTCTCAGTACCATGTTGTATCCCGAAGAGATGAGGCGAATCCCACATTCTTTGTTCAAATCAGCATCGTTCTCTGCCAAGATGTTTTTTTGGGAGTAGAATAATACAATTCCGCTACCATCATTTCTTTCCAGATTGTTTCCTGTGATATAATTGCCGGATGAATCCCAAAGATAGATAGCATAGTCGTTTTTAAATGCTGTGTTATTGAGGATCTCATTCCCGCTGGACAGGTACGGGTAGATGCCATAATCATTATTGATCGCCGTGTTGTCCTCTATACGGTTGTGTTCTGATTCGGACAAGACGATTCCATAATCATTGGTGACCAAGGCGTTTCTCTCAACCAAGTTTGCTCTGCATCTAAATAGCTTAATTCCTGCGCCCAGATTTTCGCTGGCATTGTTCCCCACCAAGTAGTTATTGTCGGACTTGATAAGCATGATGCCGTTCTGATTATTTTCGAATAAGCAGTTGTTTGAGACTGTATTTCTCTGTGCCAAAAAGAAGATCATGCCACCTAGATAATTATCTTCTATCTCATTAAAAGCGATTATGTTATCCGATGATGCCACATAAATGCCAACACAATTGCCACGAATGCTATTGTTCACAATGACATTATCGTGGGACAATACTCTAATCCCTGACAGTAGAAGATCGTCGGCACCAACGAGGCTCAAGCCCTCCAGCTTCGTTTCATTTGCCAGGAGACGGACAACGTCTTTGCGACCGCCGGAGTTCAGGAGCGGCTTTTCGGATCCAGGAGCAGCTCGCAGGATGAGACCCTTGGTGATATTGATGCTCTCATTGTAGGTCCCAGCCCAAATCTCGATGACGTCGCCCTGTGAGGCTCCATCAATGGCTTTTTGAATGCTCTCGCCTGGCTTGACTGTGATGGTCATGGCCTGAGCAGCCGATAAAAGTAGGACTGCGAGCACTAGGCATGCGCATAGCCGAAAGGGCGGACGAGCATTCATTTCAATCTCCCTGACAGGGCGTTCAAGTCAGCTTTAAGATCATCGGACATACTGGCACCATCCATCTTTGCGTTAGATAGTGAATAGAGAGTAAACTGATCGTATTCGATGCCCATCAGGTTCGCATCAGACAGATCGGCCCCCGTCATCTCCACGCGATCGAAAGTGGCATCCCGCAGGTCAACACCCCTCATGTCGGCGTTGGTCAAGAAGACCCAAGCCAAATTGGCGTTTTTAAGAGAGGCTCCACTCAAATCAATGCCCCTCAGATCGATATCGCGCAAATCGACATGGCCAAGCAGAACCTTGCTCAAGACAGCTCCTTGAAGCCTGACGTTGCTCAAATCAGCATCAGTTAAATCAGCTCCAGATAGGTTGGCCCGGGTTAAATCGGCGTAATGCAGCTTTGCCGAATTCAGGCTAGATCCCATGAGCTTTGCCCCAGTCAAATCTGCATAAGCAAGGCTAGCTGAATTCAGGTTAGCACCAGTAAGATCGGCGCTCATGAGATACGCCCTTGTGAAATCGGCATTCCTTAGATCCGAACCACTTAGGTTGGTATTGTAAAGTTCCGCCCTGGAGAACTGTCCTCTTGATAGATAGCCCATGCTCATATCCGTCCAGCTCAAATGGGCTCCAATTAGGTTGGCGCTGACTAGATATATACCCTTTAGTTTGGCACCGCTCATATTCGTTCTGAAAAGCCTGGCATCAGACAGATCCGCATCAGAAAGATCTGAATTAGAGAGATCTGCTTCTGTAAGATCTGCCTTTCTCAGAGTAGCACTTTTCATATTTATATTTGACATCTGCGACCTTGCAAGGGTGGCTTCTGTGAGATCTGCCCTGCTGAGATCTGCACCATTGAGAACAGCCCCTGTTAGATCGGCCTTGACCATCACCGTGCCCATCAGATGAGAATTTATCAGCCATGCCGACTGCAGGAAAGCACCGCTCAAATCAGATCCGCTCAGGTCGGCATCCGTCAAATTTGATTGGTTCAAATGCCGGCTGCAGAGATTCATGTGCGAGATGTTCATACTGCCGAGATCGGCTCGATCAGATAACTTGCTGCCAAGATCTGATTGCTCAGCAGTGGCTATGCAGCTAGCTCCAATCGATATGCATAGCACAAGCTGCATCAACAATTCAGGTCTCATTATGCCATCCTCCATTTGGGGTTGATCGAATCGAGATACTTGAAATCCGCGAAGCTGTAGGGCGCTGTATAGTACTCTGGGCCATTCACAGTCCCGTAGTAGCTATCCACTGCCTGCCAGGTACCTGGATTATCCTTGTCCTCCACCACAATCCAGATGTGCCCTTGCGAGTCAAAGCCACTGGGATCGTACAGATATACCACGCTGTAACCGAAATTTTTGTAAGTGATCTGCAGTTTTTGTGAACCGTCATAGCACATTCCCAGAGGGGCCACAGGGAAGATAACATACCTGCTGATGGTCTTTATGAAATCGGAGCTATCAGTTTTTTTATACGTGGCATTGATCTTTATGGCATCGCTAGGTATTACCTGGATTGGTCCAGCCTGGCTTGTGGGAGGGGTCATCCATAGGTCTGCAAGCCTTATAGAAGCTCCATTGGGCGTGAGATATACAGCCTTGCTATCGCTCAAAGTTACTACCACATAGGATCCTTCGGGCTTGGCATTGTATCCATGCGTCGCAAGAAAAAAAGCCAGATCATTCACTGTAATGCCAATATCCTCGTAACTTGATAAAAGCAGCCATAGATCGTTCTCTTCGCTTGCCTGACAAGCTGAAGGATATAAAACCAAGGACAGCAACATGATAGTCACTATTCGTCTCAACCTGCTTCACCGTTGTCGGCTTACACCCAGAGCAGCAACTTTGCATTTTCTTTGATTATGTTTGGAGCCCATCTATAAAGATTTATTGATCCTGCGTAGGCGGCGATCGATGAAGCTTAATGGTATTAAAATAATAAAAGAGGAAATATTCTTGACATATCAAGCCATCATAACAGACTTGTCAAGAAAGCCAGCGGTACCAAGAACAAGATTATAAAACCGATAACCATCATACCAATTGCCAGCCCATTTCCACCTGCCACGAATGATAACCTCCTACTGCATGTATTTTATTACTGCTTGGAGGAGGTAATATTAATTACTATCGGAACCCCCTCGAATGCTTC
>JAAZNX010000025.1 GCA_012798025.1 Methanothrix sp.
CGCAGTATCAGCGGCGATGAGGTGCAGCCACTGCCTGAAACTGCATATCCGCGCGGCTTCAAATCTTGGAATACCAGATGAAGAGATCTCTGCAGCCATCTTCCTGGCTGGCAACCTGGTCAATGCCAGCGTGCTGGCCACTGCAACACGACATCTAGATGAAGAAAGGGATATATGTCGAGTCTGCGAGATCAACAGCGAGGCCTGCGAGATACACAGGGCAAAAAAAGAGTGATGGCATCCTCAGTCACGAGCCTTCGGTGGGGCGCGAATGGACGATGCCCCAGATCCAGGCGGAAAAGCCAGGTGGTGGGAGACGGCTGAAGACCATATGTTTGCACCGGAGGTCTTGCAGCTTACGCTCAGACGCAGGATCCTTGAGATTTGTCTCCAGTGGATTGAAAAGCGACGAGCAAATCGAAAACGAGTTCAAACTCGGCATGCCCCTGGCCCAGTATCACCTTTCCATGCTGGTTAAAGCCCTGGTAATCGAGCGATCTGTTGGCGGCTACAGGGCTTAAGTCCACAGGAGTACTGTATTTGGAGAACGTCGAACCAAGACGATGATTGTAGTTTGAAATTGCCCTGCTCAGGCCAAAAGGATTTATATTTTAGCGTATTATATGAACATTAGTTTTTGTGCTTGTGGGGTAAGAATATGGGATTTATAAGCGAGTTTAAGGAGTTCGCCATGAAGGGCAACGTAATGGACATGGCGATAGGCATCATTATAGGTGCAGCCTTTGGAAGCATAGTCAACTCCCTGGTGAAGGACGTCATCATGCCACCCTTAGGACTAATACTTGGCAGAGTGAACTTCACAGATCTGTTCATATCCCTAGATGGCAAGACCTATGCATCATTAGCTGAAGCCCAGGCGGCTGCAGCGCCCACCATAAATTACGGTCTTTTCATAAACACCATCATCAACTTCCTGATAGTGGCCCTGGCGATATTCGTAGTGATCAGAAAGATAAATGCAATGAAGAAACAGCCTGTACCACCTGAGCCCAACACCAAAGAATGCCCCTACTGCAAGGAGACCATACCCAAGGCGGCAGTCAAATGTCCACATTGCACCTCAGATCTGAGCGCATAGCCGAAGCTTAACTTTTTTTCAGCAGCCTTGCTACAGCATAAGCTGGGAATATGTCCGATACCTCAGGGCTATACCTCTCTGAGAGCAGAACGCACTCCAATCCAAGAAACGAGGCAGCTTGCGCAATCGATCTCTCTCCAATTCCAGCTGCTAACACTCTTGACAGCCCGTGCCTCTTCACCTGTCTCTCAATCGCAGCAACTAAAAGTCTATGTTGACGGTCGCGGGCCTGCTCGGCTATGGCCAACGCACCCCTCTCGCCGATCTCCTCCAGATCTGCGCAGACCGTCCTCGCAAGTCTGCGCAGCGCAGATCCCCGGTCCTTTCCGGAGCCGTCGGGCGTGTCGCATGCATAGCGATCCTGGGATATCTGGCCCAGGGCCAAGTAGGCATCTGCGGTGATGGCAAAGAGCTCTGGAGAAAGAGGCACTCGGTCCCCTCCGATTCGAGCCGTGTGCAGCAGGGCTCCCAGGGCAGTCCGCAGGCGTCCAGTGTAAACAAGTTCGCCCCGGGCCAGCCTCTGAAAGTCGGTCTTCGCAGCCAGCGGCTTTCCTTTGATAGGGATCAGGTCGGTAGTTGTGCTTCCCATGTCAACGA
>JAAZNX010000067.1 GCA_012798025.1 Methanothrix sp.
GGGATGTGAAAGGCATATGGCAGGCATACTACGACAGCCAGTACCGTCCTTGCCACAAGAGCGCAAAGTCGTTTCATCAGCGAATGCCCAGGAGGGACCAGAAAGCGGCAGGGTTGAGGATGGTGCAAAACAATAGCGTGGTCACACTGGACGACTTTTAATACTTCGCCATAGGAAATATCATGTCATGATTGATGATCAATTCTTCTGCCCGTCATGTGGTGAGGATACAGATCACGTCCTCATCAAATTCGGGCAGGAGAGCCTGGTGCGCTGCGAAGAATGTGGGCTGGTCCATTCCGTCCAGAAGGAGAGAGAGAGGCTGATCAGGCTGAAGGTAATCGTCAACAAAGACGACCGCTCGCAACCGTATTTCATAAATATTCCTGCTCGAGAGGTGCTGCGCGTTGGCGACGAGCTGCTGGTCGATGATGGCTCACGCGACGTGGTAATGACTGAGATCACATCGCTGGAGGCTGACCGCAGGGTTGAAAGCGCCCAGGCTGAGGCTGTGAAGGCCGTCTGGGCCAGGGAGATCGATGAGGTGCCGCTCAAGCTCTCTGTGTACAGAAACGGCCAGACTACCTCATTCAAAATCACAGTTCCTGGGGATGAGGTCATAGAGATAGGCGAGGTGCGTGAGATTGAGCATTTTGTTTTCAAGGTGGTCAAGATCAAACTGCGCGGTGAGGGTTTTGCCGATTTCGCCAAGGCAAAGGATATCCTTCGAGTATGGGGTCGTGAGATTTGAATAAAAAAGAATTGCTTGAAGGCATGCGCGGCTTAGTTTCCGACCGCGTTATTCTGGCGATGTTTCGCGTTCCAAGAGAGCTGTTCGTGCCCGACGATCTCCGGTCCAAGGCTTACGAGGATACCCCACTGCCAATAGGCTACGGCCAAACCATATCTGCACCGCATATGGTAGCCATCATGTGCAGTCTTCTCGATCTTCAGGAGGGGATGATTGTACTGGAGGTAGGGGGAGGCAGCGGCTATCATGCAGCGGTGATTGCGGATCTCATAGGTGCGCAGGGGCACGTTTATTCCATTGAGCGAATACCGGGCCTTGTGGCCCAGGCGAGATCAAACCTCGAGCTGGCTGGCATAAAGAATGTAACTATGATCCAGGGCGATGGTAGCATCGGACTGCCGGAGCATGCTCCATATGATCGCATAAGCGTGGCCGCTGCGGCTCCAAATGTGCCAGAGCCCTTCAAGCAGCAGCTAAAGATCGAAGGAAAGATGGTCCTTCCAGTGGGCCGCGGCTACCAGGAGCTGCTCCTGGTGACAAGGAAAAACGGCTTTTCTGTGGAGCAGAAGATGGGCGTGGCCTTCGTACCACTCGTTGGAGAGAAGGGCTTCAAAGAATGAGAGAGCTAATATATCCGCTGAACCGATGACTTCCTCGAGATGAGGCCTTTAGCTATCATAATCATGGACGGCTTCGGCATAAGCTCGCAGGAGATGGGCAATGCTGTCGCCAGGGCGCGCAAGCCTAACCTGGATCGATTCTGGAAGAATTATGCTACTACTACCATTGGCGCATCTGGCCTGGCTGTTGGCCTGCCTCGAGGCCAGATGGGCAACTCTGAGGTGGGTCACCTCAACCTTGGTGGAGGGAGGGTTGTCTACCAGGACTACACCAGAATCAGCATGGAAGTGGAAACTGGCGCGATCTTCAGGAACCCTGTCCTGCAAAAAGCCATGGAGGCAGCCAGAGACGGTAAGTTGCACTTGATCGGATTGCTCTCAGACGGCGGAGTGCACAGCCACATATCTCACCTCTTCGCCCTGCTGGAGATGGCCAAGAAAATGGGCCTATGCAGAGTTTACGTTCATGCAATTCTGGACGGCAGGGACGTGCCTCCTAGAAGCGCTTCAACCTATTTTTGGGAGCTTGAGGAGAAATTCCAGCAACTGGGCGTGGGCAAAGTGGCCACGGTCTCGGGCCGCTATTACACCATGGACAGAGACAAGCGATGGGAAAGGGTGGAGAAGGCCTATCGCTGCCTGACAGAAGGCCTGGGCCACAAAGCCGAAACGGCAGAGAGGGCAGTGGCTGAGAGCTATGAGCGTGACGAGAGCGACGAGTTCCTGAAGCCCACGCTAATCGATGCTGACGGCCTTGTTGAGGATAACGACAGCATAATCTTCTTTAACTTCCGGCCCGACAGGGCTCGCGAGATCAGCAGGGCATTTGTGGATAAGGATTTCAAGGAGTTCCCCACAAGGCCTATCCGTGTTCACTACACCTGCATGACCCAGTACGATGCCACCTTGAAAGCGCCCGTTGCCTATCCAGCCCAGAACCTCAACGACACC
>JAAZNX010000186.1 GCA_012798025.1 Methanothrix sp.
GGAGCTCCTCGAGCGCTCCAACTGCTATGGCGGGTCGGCCTGGGCTCAATATCATTACTCAAAAGGACCGCTGGTAATCAGTGCCCGCAACCTAGGCGATTGGTTCCGCTACATGATATCGCCGGGACATGTCGATCTGGATCTGATCTCATCCAGAAGATCTGCCGGGATCGAGTCGGTTCATGTATTTGGCGATGAGGTAGAGGTAACTTATGCAGGCCTGGGGGGTGGCGGCGTGGGAGCAACTCTCACCCGGGCCAAGGCCGAGGATGTTCTTCGCTATAGCGTCACAGAGTGTGGCGGAGGTAGGATCGCTCGTGGAACGCTTGTTTTGCCAAGGAGAGAGCGAATGATCATTGGCGTGGATGATACCGACTCCAAGACGACTGGAGCTACCTGGACGTTGATTCATAACATCGCCACCAAGGTTGACAGTCTCGAAGCGCGCTATATCTCCCATTCGCTGGTGCAGCTCTTTCCCGTTCCGACCAAGACCCAAAACTGCGTCTCCACTGTGGTGGAGTTCGCTTGCCTTCCTGGAAAAGCTGAGGGAATGCTAGCGAAGTTCGAGGCACTGCTCAGGAGATATTCGGTCTCAGATGAGACGGGCATGGCAGTCTTCAGGAATTTCGATCCATCCGCTCTTATGCCCTATGCCCAAAGGTGCAAGCATGAACGAGTTTTGTACGAGGATGCTCTTGAGGCGGCACGCGATGCAGGCGTGCAGATCATCATGGATGGCCAGGGATTGATTGGCGCCGTGGCAGCTATAGCATACTGTGCTCAGCCAGACAAGTCCGTTGTTCCGGGGTCGCGATGAATGGCCTTGAGGCTGTACAGTTGGCAGTTCATGATGCTGGCGTAAAAACCTTAAACTACGTTCCGGGCTACCCCATAACCGAACTTGCCGAAGCTCTGGAGGCTCGAATCTCCGTCAATGAGAAGGTGGCCCTTGAGATAGCTCTAGGGGCCTCGGCCACAGGAATGCGAGCAATGGTCCTGGTCAAGCAGATGGGAATGAACATCCTGGCCGATCCTCTGGTGATCTCGGCAACACATACAATTGGCTCAGGCATCGTGATAATAGCAGGTGATGATCTGGGACCCAAAGGCTCCCAGGCGGAGATGGACAGCCGGATCTTTGGGCAGTTGGCTGAGCTTCCGGTACTCGATCCCAGGAACCCAGCTGCATTACACGCCTCCATCCTGGAGGCCTACAGGCTATCAGAGTGGCTTCGAATTCCCGTCATAGTCCGAGTAACTGCGCGCCTTCTGGCCACCAAGTCTTCCTCCATCAGGTCTATGCCATCCAAGGGTTCTGGCCAGGAGTTCGAGCGAATCGGCTGGGAGCTGACTGTTAGGGGCCGATACCAAAAGCACCGTGACAGTATAACTGCCTTTGCCGCACAGGCCTCGGAGTCCACCACCCAGAACTGCCTGCAGGTATCAGGAAATGTTGGGATCATCGCCAGCGGTTATCCTGCAGCTCTTGCCGAAGGCCTGGGCGTGTCGACATTCCTCGTGGGCTATGCCCATCCGCTGCCCTGGATGCTGATGCGCCGATTCATTGACGGTCACCGCCAAATCCTCGTGGCAGAGGAGCCAGGACCATTTATAGAATCGCAGCTTCGAATCAGTCCCAAGATCAAGGGAAAGCTCACAGGCCATCTGCCCTTCGGGCCACTGGAAAGGGCAGACATCGTCAATGCTTTGGAGAATCTTGACAAAAAGCAGGAATCTATGCCTCAGATTTACGAGAGCGTAGCAGAAAGGGGTTACCAGGGAATCTGCGAGGACTGTCCATTCAGTCCGCTATTTTGGGCCCTGGCATCCGTCGACGTGCCCGTCGCCGGAGATGCAGGTTGCGCTATACGTGCAGCTCGCAAGCCTTACGAGTCGGTGGATGTGGTATATGGACTTGGATCGTCGATAGGCGTGGCCTCAGGCTTCAGGAAGAAGGGCGTGGCGGTGGTGGGCGACTTTGCACTTGCGCACTCAGGCATTCAGGGATTGATCAATGCAGTCTGGCAGAAGCGCGATGTAGTGGTGGTAGTTCTCAAGAACGACCTGGCGGCGATGACCGGTGGCCAGGAAGTGCCGGATTTGACACGTTTGCTGGAGGCGTTGGTGCCAACGTGCTACATCCAGCTTCCTGCCTCAAAGGATGAGATTGAACGGCTTCTTGCGGCGGAGCTGGATAAGACAGGCACGTCGGCCATTGTGGCCAGGGGCGCATGTACGAAGTATAAAATCAGATGACAGAGGCGGATAAATGGAGTACGTTCTTTACCCCAAGTCGGAGATTGATGACAGGATAAAAAGACTTCAATCACGAATGGTCGACATGGATGGGGCCATCCTCTTTCAGTCCGTGGATATGTGCTACTTCTCAGGCACCGCTCAGGACGGACTGGTCTACATTCCCAAAGATGGGGATCCCGTGGTGATGATGAAAAAGAGCCTGGAGAGAGCCAGACAGGAGTCTCCACTGGAGGTCAGGCCCCTCAAGAGCATGAGAAACCTGAAATCGGATCTGGACGTGCCTTCGGGTGCAACCATAGGTCTTGAGATGGACGTGCTCCCTTGTAATTTCTACTTCAGGGTGTCCAGCGCCCTAAAAGGCTCCAAGTTCGTTGATGTTGCCGAGACGATCAGACATATCCGCTCTGTGAAGTCCGACTTTGAGATCGGCCTGGTCCGAGAGGCCGCTAGGATTCTGCAAGAGGGGTTTGAATCAATTCCCGATTATCTCGAAGAGGGGATGACGGAGGTGGATTTGATGTGCCGCTTGGAGTCGTTTATGCGCTCCATGGGGCATCAAGGTTCTTTGCGCTTCCGCCGTTTCAACAGCATAGTTCCACTGGGGCATGTCATGTCAGGCCCGGAAGCTGCATTCCCCAGCTTTCTGGCCTCGCCCACGGGAGGCAGAGGCACGTCTCTGGTCTTCCCCCAGGGGGCAGGATTTCGGAAGATCAAGCGAAATGAACCCATCTTCGTGGATACTGTTGGGATCTACAATGGTTATATCGCAGACGCTACCAGAATATTTTCGATAGGCAAACTTGATGTGGAGCTGGAGGATGCCTACTATGCTGCGCTGCAAGTGGAGGAAGCCCTGGCCCAGGAGCTTCATCACGGCAAGACCGGAAAGGAGCTTTTTGAGCTTTCAGTGGCCCAAGGCACGAGATTGGGCTATGGTAGCTACCTTGGCGGCCCACCTGGCAACAAATGCGGCTTCGTGGGCCATGGGGTGGGCATGGAGCTGGATGAGTACCCTGTAATAGGTCCGCTTGATCACACGATTTTGGAGAACATGACCATCGCGATAGAGCCCAAGATGATCTATCCCGATAAGGGAGTATTGGGGATCGAAGATACCTACTTGACCACTGCGAACGGGGCTTGCAGGATGACCAAGATCTCGCAAGAGCTCTGGCAGGTGTGAAGAAGCAGCCTTGAGAAAATGCAGTATCGCGCTAGACCTGCCCAGAGCCTTTCTATACTTTGCATGCCTATTATACTACTATGATAGTAGCAGACTTCTCTACAATCCCCATGGGCTCGGGAACCAGTTCTTCCAGATATGTGAGTGCAGTTTATGATGTGTTGAAAGAATATAATGTCAAGTACGTCCCAGGACCCATGTCCACAGCATTGGAGGTCGACAGCTTCGAGCAGCTCTTTGAGATCATCGAAAAGGCCAACAAAAAATTGGCACAGATGGGAGTTTTGAGGATAATCACCTCCGTCCACATCGATTATCGCCTCGATCGGGATATCTCCATTGAGTCCAAGCTTAGGATCAGCAAAATGTCTTAGTTCTTCCTGACTAATTTTCTTCTATCTTCATTTTGTTAGGAAATTTGAACTTAAATCGGCCTCCCATATGATTAAATAGTTCAAAGGATCTATTTGGCTTAATATAAGCAGTGTCTGTAATAGAGGGTCTTGGGATGTCAGAGATGAGAGAAGAGACAACCGGGGCGATCGATCGGTCGGTGCTGGCCAGCCTCCGGGAGTTGCAAGTGAGTGGAGAACCAGACATAGTTGCGGAAGTAGGCGGCCTTTTCCTCGAGCACGCACCCGGGAAGATATCTGCAATTGAGCAAGCTGTGGAAAAGAAAGATGCAAAGGGGCTGCAAGTGGCTGCCCACAGCCTGAAGTCCAGCAGTGCTTACGTGGGAGGCATGCGCCTATCGGCCATCTGCAAGGAGCTGGAGCAGATAGGTCGTTCCGGGGTCCTGGAGGGCGCCAAAGAAAAGGCACAAATGCTGAGAGCCGAGTTTGCACGTGTCGTAGCAGGCCTGGAGGAGGAGATTAAATCTGCCAAAGGTCGATAGACCTGCCTTGGAAGACGATTCAATCGTTTACACAATCTTTATATTCAATATAGATCTATAAAGCTTTGAGGGGATGGGATGGAGTTTCGGCATGAGAACTACATTCTGAAAGCGTTTCTGGCTGCTGGTCTCCTGTCTTTGATGATGATGGTTCTCGCAATGGGCCTCATTCAGCTCTTCCGTTATGGGCCGTCCCTTCCCATATCCATCATTCTCATAATTGCAGCAGTCACTTTTGTCCTCTCGGCATCATTTTTCGAGCGATACGAGGTTGGCTCAATCATGTGGTCAATGCTGGTATCGCTAATCGGGACCCTGATGTTAACCCTGCTCTCGGGCGGCATAATCTACACATTCTCCTCGAATGAGCAGTCATGGGAGGAGATGCTCTCAGGCCTTGCCGTCTGCATGATAGTGGCCATGACACTTCTCAATTATCTGAAACGCAGCTTGGGCGAGATCGAATAC
>JAAZNX010000132.1 GCA_012798025.1 Methanothrix sp.
ACCAGTATGACCTCGTACCACTTGTGCTTGCCGTCCTCGGCCACCCAATAGGAGTTGAGGACTTCCATATTGCGAAAACGCCGACCAGCTCGCTCCTCCGCGATGCGCTGAATGGATTTTGCCATTGTGATGGTATTTACTCCCATCTTGCTGGTCTTTCTGTTTCTCTCGTAACGGGACTTGCGCCGCCCTCCACGTCTCACTTTCACGCGCGCCACGATGATGCCCTGTTTGGCCTTGTAGCCCAATGCCCGCGCCCTGTCCAGGCGGGTAGGCCTCTCGATCTTCTGCACTGTCATATCCTGACGCCAGGCCTTGAGCCTGTCCTGCCTCAATGCGCCAACGATGCCCTCTCGGGGAGAGGACCAGGCATCACTGATATAGCTGTAAAAAGACTTCATCCCTTTTCACCTTAGCCGGTTCGACCTAATGGTCACATTCCGGACCTGATGGGTGAAATGGCTTCTAGAAGATAAAGGTTTTCCAAAGAGAGCAATCGTCAAAAAATTCTATCTTAAGGATTATTCTACTTTCCGAATTCTTTGAACAAATCCTGAAATTTTTTTATCTCCCTGCTGACATCTTCTCTGCCCACGACACAAGATATTGCGCACAGGCTGTCAGCTCCTGCGCTGATGACGTCTGCTGCATTGGAATGATTTATGCCACCTATAGCCACCAAAGGAATGCTGACACGGCTATGAATCTCTTCGATCAACGCAATGCCAGCAGGCTTTCCAGCATCTGCCTTCGTACTGGTCTGGAAGATAGGCGAGACGCCAAGATAATCAGCCCCAAGGCGTTGCGCCTCCAGCGCTTCAGCAAGGTTATGAACGGTCAGGCCGATTATCTTTTCAGGTCCCAGTATCTTTCTGGCAGCCCTGATCGGCATGTCTGATTGACCGAGATGGACGCCATCGGCACCTGTCGCCAGGGCGATGTCGATTCGATCATTGATCAGAAAGAGCGCATCTCGGCATATCTCCCTGAGCACGACTGCCTCCTCAAACATCTCCCGGGTTTCTGCATTTTTGTTCCGATACTGCACCACTCCGACGCCGCATGCCACTGCCTGCTGAACGTCTTTGATGTTACCCGCACGGCTCAGGCGTGAGTCTGTTATAAAATAATAACCCTTCAAGCTTCGATCCTCTGCATCTTTTCCACGGTTTTTGCATCAAGGCTGTACACTGCATCGAACATCTCCACCTTGAACGAGCCCGGTCCCCTCGCGGCCTTTGCCGCTATCTC
Organism: Methanothrix sp.; assembly: GCA_012798025.1. Taxonomy (GTDB): domain Archaea; phylum Halobacteriota; class Methanosarcinia; order Methanotrichales; family Methanotrichaceae; genus Methanothrix. Next base: position 1,252 of record JAAZNX010000132.1, read on the forward strand.
GGCAGCAACCTCATAGCAGACAAGGCCTGATGCTGCAGCGGCCACTGGGTCGTTTTCAACGGCTGAGAACGTACCGATCACAGATGTTGCCATACATCCAGTGCCTACGATATTTGCCATCATGGGGTCACCGTTCTTCACCAATACCACTCGTTTTACGCCCGCCACGATGTCCTCTTTGCCTGTGATGACAACTGTGCAGTTCCTTTTTTTTGCAAGCTCCTGTGCTATGTCTCGCAGATTCTTCTCAACCGCAGTAGCATCAACGCCTCTGGTCTGAACCTTCTCGCCAGCGATCCGCGCGATCTCGGAAGCATTGCCTTTTATAATATTCACCTTCACGTGCTCCAGAATCTCAAAGCATTTATCGTCGCGAAATTTTGTCGCACCAGCGCCACAAACATCGAGGGTAACAGGGATGCCCTTGTGGTTTGCGGCATGAGCCGCCAGCATCATTGCTTCGACCAAATCCGTGGTCAGCGTTCCG
>JAAZNX010000112.1 GCA_012798025.1 Methanothrix sp.
AGGACCATAAGAACAGTCTCAGAGAATTGCAAGACGCTGAAATTTAAGCAGTTTAGCTTTGAAGAGGAGTGAATGACTGCGAAAAACACCCACGACATTAGGTCGCCCCAGCCCTCCTAAACTCTTTACCCGAACCTTCTCGACAATGACCACAGATCTCCTGCAATATACTGATAAAGCCCATCCCGGACGGCGGTTGAATTTCCTTTCAGAGCGAGCATTTTGTCGAGCATTCTACCGAAACCTCCTGTGCAGCAGGCGGATAGCTGGAAGCAGAAAGAGAATCAAAAAAAAGAGAAGAGCGGCGAAGTCCCGCCACAAGAGAGGATCCCCATGCTCAAAGAAGGAGATCCTCAGTCCCTGCACGGTGTATGTCAGAGGCAGGAGCCTTGCCAGGAGTTGCAGCCCCTCGGGCAGAGCGGATACCGGATAAACCACCCCGCAGAGGAAGACCATGAGGAACCGGGGAAGATTGAGCAACGTCTGAGCCTCGAACACCTCCTTGACTGCGACGCTGAAGAGAGCCCCCATGGAGGAGAAGACCATCAGAGAGGGAACTGCTATGAGAGCCAGTCTCAGGATGTCAGGGTGAAGCCCCAGATAGAGAATGGACGCCCCTGCTACGATCGCCGTGGTGAAGAGGCCGAAGAGAAAGCCGCCCAACACCTTTCCCAAAAGGACTGAGGTTATGCCTATCGGCGCCAAGAGCAGCCTCTCCAGGGTGCCCAGGCGCAACTCGAAGTTGATGACCACGGCCTCAGCAGCGGTGGTGCTGAAGACGATGGTCATGGCCAGGAGGCCTGGAACCAGCTCGGCGAAGTCCCCTGGGTTGCGCAGATAGAAGGCCAGGGTCCAGGCCAGGGGAAAGACCATACCCCAGCTGATTGCAGGCGGCTTGAGGTAATAGGTCCTCATATCCTTGATGGCGATATGATAGATCCCTCGCAACTCATCCTGCCAGGCCACCGCCATCACCTCCTCCCCTTGCCGGGGCTCTTCTCCGCCGACGTGACCCGGGGAGAGAGGCCAGCGATCTTCAGAAAGGCGTCCTCCAGGCTGGGGCGGATGGTAGAGGCAGCCTCAATGCCGATGGCGTTGTCTAGAGAGAACTGGAATATGGTATCGAATACTTCTGCCGGATCGCCCCCATAAATCCGGATCGTGTTTGGGTCTATTAAGGCAGCCTTTGCCTCGCCCAGCCTGCTTTCCAATTCTTTTGCCAGGGGCAAGATATCTCCCCGGAAGGTGAACTCGACCAGCGACTCCATCTGCACCAGCCGCTTGAGATGAGCGGGGGTATCGATCCTCACGATCCTGCCCCGGACCAGTATGGCAATCCGATCGCACAGGAGGTCTGCCTCCTCTAAATAATGGGTGGTGAGAAAGATGGTCAGGCCTTTCTCCCGCAATCCGGAGATGAGTGAGCGCAGGGACCGGGCGGCGGCTGCATCCAGGCCGGTGGTAGGCTCGTCCAGGAAGAGGAGACTGGGCTCATGTATCAGAGCGCAGGCTATGGTAAGAGCCCTCTTCATTCCCCAGGAGAAGGTAGAAAATCGGTCCTTCCTTCTCTCATAAAGGCCAAAGTCCCTGAGAAGCTGCTCTGCCCTAGGCTTTTGCTCCTCGCGCGGCACCCCGTAGAGCCGGGCCATGAAGAGGAGATTGTCCAGAGCGGACAGCTCATCATAGAGGTTAGATACATCCGGGACCACGCCCATGTATCTTTTGGCCTGGGAGATTCCGGCAGGGAGGTGGTAGCCCAGGACTCTGGCGTGACCCTCATCGGGCTGGGCGAGGCCGACCAGCATGCGGATGGTGGTGGTCTTTCCCGAGCCATTGGGGCCCAGAAAGCCGTAGATCTCTCCTCGATTCACCTGAAAGCTGATATGATCTACTGCCAGCAACTCCCCATAGCGCTTAACAAGTCCATCCACCAGGATGGCCGGCTCACCTCCAGGCATTCAGGATCCTTCCCTCGTTGCTCTCGCCGAATCTCAGCCCAGGACTCTTCTCTTGAACTCCTCAAAGCTGATGGAGTTTATGAACTCCCTCATCCTCATCCCAGGCTTTGCTCCCGCCTTATAGACCTTCAGTATCTGCGCAATTAGTGGCAGGACCTTATCTCTAGGCAGCATATCGCAAAGCACCCAGCCCTCATGAGGTGGCCAGCTTCCCCTGCCGCCTACGAGCATGATGTACCCCTCCTCTGCCGAGTACTTGGCCGCCTCGGGGCAGACGGCCACGCAGCGACCGCAGCGAACGCATTTATCGTAATCGATGACCGCCTTTCCCTCAACGATCTTCGTGGCCCCCACCTTGCAGACCTCAATGCATTTGCCGCAGCCGGTGCATTTCTCCAGGTCAATCTCCGGCCTCACCCTGCCCATCAGGCCGATCTCATTGAACTGCGGCCTGGTGCAGGGAAATGCACATCCTCCCACTGCTACCTTCAGTGGCCCCGGGGTCTTCTCACCGGTGAAGCGCTCGCCGATCTCTCTGGCCAGGCTGATGGTCTCTGCCACCGCTTTATAGCAGTAGTCGTTGCCAAGACAGGAGACCACATTGCGAAATACCATGCCTGCCGATCCAGGAGTCAGGCCTACCTCTTTCAGCTCAGCCAGGGCCCGGTCCAGATTCTCCACCAAGAGCCCCAGGATCAGGACCTCCTGGCGCACAGTGAAATGGACCCGAGAGCCGTACTTTGAGGCCACCTCTCCGATCCTCTGCACCTGCTGGGGGGTCAGCAATCCACCTGTTACCTGCAGCTTTATCTCGAACTTTTCATCTTTTCTCTGAAATACAGCCGGCATATTTTTGTATATTACCGGTTTTGGAATCCCTCGCCCTTGAGCCATCTTGATCTCCTTCTCACTAAATGCGCTCACCAGCTCAAAGCGGTGCACGCTTTTTAAAGGTTAATAAATGCGGTAATAAATATAGCTGCTGGCCAAAACCAGAACCTTCTGGGCTTGAACTCTGGAATAGAATTAAGTATATATTCGCATCAGCTACAAATATACAATAAGATCGCTGGTGAGTCATAAACAGATATTGATTATCCTCCTTGAGAGTAAATTCTAGCGAGATCGATATTTAGAAGACCGACCAGGAAGGGACGCCCTTAGGGAGATCAACTATGGAGTGCTCAGACCGGAATACATCGGTCCTGGATGGGAGCCTGGACCACCGCATTCGCTATAAAGCGGTGCGAGCTTTGGGCCAGTTGAAGGATCCTGTATCAGAGGAAGTGCTATCGGAGGCCTTGAAGGATGATTATCCCATCGTAAGGCATATGGCGGTATTTGCTCTGGCCGGAATGGGGACGGATTCGGCTGCTGCCAAGCTGGAAGAGCTGCTGGGCAGCAAGAGCAATTATCTCAAAAGCAGGGCTGCGATGGCGCTAATAGAGATAGCTGGCGTCCCCGATGGCCGCCGGGAGAACCTGGAGCTGCTGTTCAAACTGCTCGGCTCGGGAGATGAGCAGGTGGAGAGAGCAATCCTGCAGATTGGAGATGAAGCCATCCCCTTTTTATTATCTAAGCTTAATTGTAGCTCCCCCATCGAACGTCAGCATGCGGCCCTCGTTTTAGCATTGCGCATCAGAAGAGCAATCGATCAGCTTCCTGCCGGATACGATCTATTTCCTTGGCTGGCCCTTCATGATATAACTCCGCAGTCTATATCCGACCTCTACCGCTTCGACATCACCCGCAAGGGAAATCTCGTCCATCAGGTGGTGAACACGGGATTCGATGGCATCTCCAGAGCTTTATGCCAAGGCAGGATGATTCGACCTTCCCGGAGGATGAAGGGAAAAAACCAGGGCAATTCATGAGATTGTTGTGTAAAATTTTCTGGGATAGAGGATAGAATCGATACCAACTTAGACGATATCAACCCAATTGATATCAACCTGAACAATCTGCTCCACCAATACCATGCCGGCCAACCGCAGAGAATGGGAAGAACCCTCCTCGCACCGACGGAGAACGGATTTTTGGCCTCAAGATGTGCGTCAATCCATGAGACGAGATGCGGCTCCTGCATGAGACTCGTATGCAGAATTATCTGAAGGAGCTTCCCGATCTGGAGGAATCGTCTATGGAGAGCACATTACCCAGTCCCCTGAAGGGCATCTGGAGAATTGAACAGATCCCCCGCCAGCTTAGAGAAGGGATAACGACGAACAAGCCCCATGCTATCGGCTATATCGCAGGCCAGGAGTACTTCGCCTATGTCAATGAGCCGCAGCACTCCATTCAAGTGATGCGACGGAGCCTCTTGATCTGTTCCCGGGACCTGGCTCGATTGACCGGCATGGGCCAGATCCATACCTCCCTGATCCCGCTCTTCCATAAGAGAAGAATAGGCTCGGAGGAGAATGGCGACTATCGCTGGCAGAGAAAGGTCGCAGGCAGGCTGGAGGGACGGCTTGAATCCTGCCGTTATCCCAACCTCCGACTATCCGGACTGGCCGATTATGAGCATATAGAGGTTCATCAAGATATTCCGCCCCACAGGCTGCAATCGCATATAGGAAGGCAGCTGTTCTCCTTGGGCCTGCCGCTGGCCAGCTACCTCAAAAACAGCGGCCAGCTTGAGGAGAATACACTGAAAAGCATTCTTGACGAGTGCTATTGCCAGTATTACAGCATATTGGCAAGAGATCCGCCCGGTCTGGGTGAGGTGCTGGATGATGATGCTGTCATCGACTGGGATCTTCTGGCCGGTCAGATGGTCGAGGAGATGGGACCGGATAAATACAGCGACGGCGAATCTGGCGGCCAGCACCTTGGCATGCCCAGAGGACCATTCCCCATACCAGCGCTGATAAGAGCGATTCATATCATATCCGCCTTACTGGTGATCGAGATGCAGGCGGGCTCTCATTCCCAGATCTGCTGCAAAGGCATTGATCGCAGTCCTCCATCCTCCCGGTCTCGCAGTACCGCCGGAAGCACTCAATCCATCCTGGAGGATTGGAGAAGTGGTACGCGAACTGCACAAACCTCTCCAGCCGCTCCATGGTCTCCTGGCCCACATGATGCTCAATCTGGCAGGCATCCCGCTCTGCCACCGCCCGGTCCACGCCGATGATCGCCAGGAAATCGGCAATGGCCTCATGCTTATCCTCCAGGTCCAAAGCCAGCCTCCGGCCCGATTCGGTCAATTTAGCTCCAGCATAGCTCTCATACTGCAGGAATCCCTCCTTTTGCAGCTTCTGGAGCATCTCCGTGGCCGAGGAGGGCTTCACATTCATCTCCGCTGCGATCCTGCCTGTCGTAGCCCGCCCTTCCTCTCTCTCCAGGGCAAAGATGACCTCGATGTACTCCTCTATCGTCTTCTTTCTCATTGCACCCCCAACCCCGAGAGAGTCCAGTGCATCGCTCCCCCTGCTAATAGAGCGGTGGCCAGCATTATGGCGGTGGATTTCGCCGTATCCTTCATCCCCAGCTCCCGGATCAGCAGGGCAAATGTGGCCACACAGGGGAAATAAAGGGAGAGCACTAAGGTTGCCACCACCATCTGCTGGGCGGTCAATCCCAGGGGCAAGAGCATTCCCACTGCCAGGTCCTTCCGGAGAAAACCCACCAACAGGGCGGCCACTGCCTCGCCGGGGATATTCAGCCACCCCTCCATGAAAGGAGCAAAGATGCGCCCGATCCACTCGATGAAGCCTACCGTGTAGAGGACATTGACCAGCAGCACTCCTAAAAACAGGAAGGGTATGGCCTCGGAGAGAAACCAGCGAATGCGCATCCAGGTCTTCTTCAGGATCATACCCAGCCCCGGCCTTCGGTAGGGTGGTATCTCCAGAAAGATCTCCGGGCTCTCTCCTTTCACCATCCGGTTCAATATCAGCCCTGCGACGATATAGACAAGAGCCAGGGTGGCAAAGACCAGGAATATATATCTCTGGCCATATGAGCCCAGCACCCCGAAGATCATGGCCGATTTGGCGGTGCAGGGCACAGCCAGTCCCAGGAGGGTGGCGGAGATAAAACGCTGCTTTCTGGTCTCCAGGGTTCTCGTGGCCAGCACTCCTGGCACATTGCAGCCCAGCCCCAGGAAGAGGGGTATGATGGCATGGCCGTGCATGCCCAGGCGGTGGAAGAGGTTATCGGATAAAGTGGCCAGCCTGGGCAGATAGCCCGAATCCTCCAGGATGGATAAGACCAGATAGAAGCCCACGATATAGGGAAGGACCATGGCCAGGGGAACATAGATGCCTGTGGTCAGAACCCCCATGGACTGGACATAATCGATCTCGCCATCTATCAGCCTGCCAATGAGAAGATCATGCAGCATACCAGGACCAAGCGCCTCGCTGATGGACATGGCCAGGGGGCGGTAGAGCTCGAAGAGCGGCTCGAAGAGGTGTGAGATCATGACCTCGCCGATGAACCTCACTGTGCTGAAGGTAGCGATCATTATCGGCAGAGCGATGGGCACTCCTGTTGCTGGCTTAATGGTGGCCTCGCTGATCTTGCTGCCGATTCCCGGATGGCGGTGAGTGACCCTCTGCACCTCTTTAGTGATGCGACCAATACGGCTCCACTTCTCCTCCTCGCTCAGTGCTTCAGCATCCGCAGGAGATCGGGCCTGGTCCAGCCGGCGGACCAGCTCCGCTATCCCCTCGCCAGTGAGGGCGGTGGTGGCAACAACCGGCACCTGCAAGCGGGCCTCCAGTGCCTCCAGGTCGATCTGTATCCCCGATCTCTTCGCCTCATCCCACATGTTCAGCACAACGATCATGGGCTTCTTGCTCTCCAGCAGCTCCAGGGTGAGGAAGAGGTTTCTTTCCAGGTTGGTGGAATCAACCACGTTGATGATCAGATCCGCCCAGCGCAATACCTCTACTGTTACCTCTTCCACCGGGCTGGTGGGCTGGAGGGAATAGGTCCCGGGGGCATCTATCAGCTCCACCGGTTCTCCCTTAATGCGGGCCCTGCCGCGGGAGAAGTCCACTGTGGTGCCCGGATAGTTGGATGTGATCACCTCAGCCCTGGTCAGACGGGAGAATACCACGCTCTTTCCGATGTTCGGATTGCCCATCAGCACTATTCGCTTCAACCCTCCACCCTCACCATCACTCTCTGGGCGATGCTCCTGCCCAATGTGATCTGTCTGCCATCGATATCCAGCACTATAGGTCCGGCAAAGGGATGGACGGCCACCACCCTCAGCCTCTTGCCCTCCCTGATCCCCACGGTTCGCAGCTTTCTCTGAAAAGAGCCGCCCTGGCCCAGCAGTGCCGTAACCTGGGCCACCGCCCCCGCTCTCAGGCTGGTAATTGGCATTTGCATTGTGTATCCCTGTTCTCCCTGATTTTTAGGTGAGACTAAAATAGGAGCATGGTAGATAAACATTTCGTCTTACCTAAAAGGGGTGGATTCAAGAAATTAATTTTCGGATTTTATAAGACTGAGTAGATCCTAAACTCCGTCCTTCTTAA
>JAAZNX010000130.1 GCA_012798025.1 Methanothrix sp.
ATCATGAGGCCGTCGCGCTTCATCTTGAGGAGCGAGTGACCGGTTTGTGCGACCTTCATCCTTCTCTTGAGGGCGATCAGCACTGCCCTGGTCGGTTTTGTTCCTCTAATTACGGCCATGATCTCACTTCTTCGCTGTTCCGGCGTACTTGGGATGATACTGTTTGATGTATTTGTCGTCGATCCTCGTGAGCATGGACTCAGGCAGATCCGCCAGAAGCTCCCACCCTATCTGGAGCGTCTCGAAGATGGATCTATCCTCATCCCTGCCCTGGTTGACGAATTTCTTCTCGAACTTATCGGCGAACTCCAGCACCAGTTTATCGCGCTCTGAGAGAGCCTCCTTGCCGACAATGGCTGCGAGACCACGCAGATCGTTGCCTTCTGCGTAGTAAGCGTAGAGCTGGTCTGACACTGCCCTGTGATCCTCGCGGGTGTGGCCCTTGCCGATTCCTGAGTTCATCAGCCTGGAAAGCGAGGGGCGAATATCGATAGGTGGATAAATGCCCTTTCTGTGCAGCTCCCTGGAAACTATGATCTGACCCTCAGTGATGTAGCCAGACAGATCCGGTATTGGATGAGTAATGTCGTCGCCGGGCATGGTCAGGATGGGGAACTGAGTAATGGAGCCCTTCTTGCCCCTGATGATCCCTGCACGCTCATACTGGATAGCCAGGTCAGTGTACATGTATCCTGGATAGCCGCGCCTTCCGGGCACTTCTTCGCGAGCAGCTCCCATCTGGCGAAGCGACTCACAGTAGTTGGTCATGTCCGTGTAGATGATGAGCACGTGCATGTCCAGATCGAATGCGAGATACTCAGCAGTGGTCAGGCCAAGCCTTGGAGTCAGGATCCTCTCCACAGCAGGATCGTCTGCGAGGTTGAGGAACACGACTGCCCTCTCCAGGGCTCCCGTCCTCTCGAAGTCTGCCAGGAAGTGCTGGGCCTCTTCGTTGGTGATGCCCATGGCGCAAAAGATTACTGCGAAGGACTCTGCCTCTCCGAGGGCCTTGGCCTGCCTTGCAATCTGCAAAGCAACGTCATTGTGTGGAAGTCCTGCACCTGAGAAGATGGGCAGCTTCTGGCCGCGCACAAGGGTGTTTGTGCCGTCGATGGTCGAGATTCCTGTTTGAATGAAAGCTCTGGGCTTCTCACGTGATGCGGGGTTGATAGCAGCTCCTGCGATGCCCCTCATCACTTCAGGAACTATTTCGGGCCCGCCATCTCTCGGCCTTCCGGATCCAGACAGAACACGACCCACGATCGCCGGTGAGAGAGGCATCTTGATGACGTCTCCGGTGAACCTGACTGCGCTTTCCTTGGAGAGGCCGCCGGTTCCCTCGAATACCTGAACGACCACGATCTCATCGGATGTATCCAGCACCTGTCCCCTCTTCAGCTCTCCACCGGTCCTGATCTCGACCAGCTCATTGTAGCCAACGGGCTCGGTCTTCTCAACGAAGATCAGAGGTCCTTTGATCTCAGTAATAGTCTTGTATTCTTTGGTCATTTTGATCCCTCCTCACTTCAACCCCTTGAAATCTGCGTCCATTTGCGCCATAACCTTCTGCAGGATGGGCTCGTACTCAGATTCCAGCCTCACCTTGGCCAGTGCATCCTTGGATGGGACGGACTTGATCTGCTCCACTGATATGCCCTTCTGCAGAGCCTCAACGGCATAGTCCCTATACTTCAGGATAGCTGCTAGCAATTCGAATTGCTTCTTGTAAGGACAGAATGTGTCGACAGGGTGCATGGCGCTCTGAGCCAGCCAGAAGTTGATGATCATCCTGGCCACTTCCAGAGTGATCTGCTGGTCTTCGGGCAGGGCATCGGAACCAACGAGCATCACGATCTCTTCCAGCTCGGCGTTCTCCTGCAATATGGCCATTGCACGTCTCTTGTTCTTGTTCCAGTCGGGATTGACGTTCTCCACGAACCAGGGCTCCAAGTCCTTGTCGTACAAAGAGTACGAATCCAGCCAGTTGATGGATGGGAAGTGACGCCTCTGAGTCAGCTTGGAATCCAAGGCCCAGAACACCTTGACCATCCTCAGCGTATTCTGTGTGACAGGTTCGGTGAAGTCGCCGCCAGGCGGAGATACAGCACCGACGACGCTAACTGAGCCCTGGCCTCCGCCCAGTATGTCAGCCCGGCCAGCGCGCTCATAGAAGTCTGCAAGACGAGCACCTAGATAGGCAGGATAGCCCTCTTCACCAGGCATCTCTTCCAGACGGGAGGCGAGCTCTCTCATGGCCTCAGCCCACCTTGAGGTGGAGTCAGCGGTCATCATAACGTCGTAGCCCATGTCACGGTAATACTCAGATACAGTCATTCCTGTGTAGATGGATGCCTCACGAGCAGCCACGGGCATGTTCGATGTATTTGCGAAGACGATAGACCTCTCCATCAGCGGCCTGCCTGTTCTGGGGTCGACCAGCTCTGGGAACTCGTGCAGTAGATCTGCCATCTCGTTGCCACGCTCACCGCAGCCTACGTAAACCACGATATCCACATCTGCCCACTTAGAGAGGGTCTGCTGCATGACGGTCTTGCCCGTGCCAAATCCGCCAGGGATGGCTGCAGTTCCGCCCTTGGCCAGGGAGAAGAAACCATCAATGACCCTCTGCCCAGTCCTCAGGGGAATCGTAGGCGCCAGCTTCTTGATCGTCGGCCTTGCCTGCCTGACAGGCCACTTCTGCAGCATAGTGAGCTTTGTGCCGTCTTCAAGGACAGCGACGGTCTCATCAACTGTGAAGTTGCCAGAGTAGATCTCCTTGATGGCTCCGCCCTTCGACCTGGGTGGCACCATGATCTTGTGCTTGATGAGCAACTGCTCTTGAACCTCTCCGATGGTCTGACCTGCCTTGACTGTGTCGCCCTTTTTCACAACGGGTTTGAACTCCCACTTCTTCTTGTGGTCGACGCCGTCTACGAATAGACCCCTGCTGATGAAGTCTCCGGATGCCTCTGCAAGCTTTGTGAGAGGACGCTGAATGCCGTCATAAATGGATGTCAGAATGCCTGGACCCAGCTGTGCTACAAGTGGGGCCCCAGTCTCCTTCACGGGCTCGCCTGGTTTGACACCGCCCGTATCCTCGTATACCTGAATAACATGTTTATTTCCGGAAATGCCGATGACCTCGCTCATCAGCCCTTCCTCGCCGACCAGAACCAGATCGTACATCGAAGCCTTCAGGCCTGTAGCCTGAACCACTGGTCCGGCGACTCGCTTTACTTTGCCTACTTCCATAAATCAACACCTATTGCCCTTTTAAT
>JAAZNX010000189.1 GCA_012798025.1 Methanothrix sp.
CAAGACATTGCGAATCGAGGTGAATGATGATCGGAGAAGGTGGCAACCGAGAACTACTGCTATGGCGGCCGGCCTTGCAGATCACATCTGGACAACTGAAGAGCTCATTTTGACCGCAGTGGTGCTAAAAGAAGGCAACACATAATAGGGTGACTACCGAATATTGTGAATGATGAAGAAATACTGGAGCTTATGAACCTATTCACCTTGTGGGGGCTTATCTGTATTCTCGAGAAAAATAAGAGATGAAATGTCAATGCCGGCAATGCGGCAAAATCGCACTAGCGGGCTGCAGACAGCTGCATCAGCCATAACTCAGGAATCGCTTCATGCAGCCAAGGAGGCCATAGCTCTTAACTGCAAAGAGCATCTGCGCTGGCTTGCCCTCTTTCAGGAGCGCCTGGAGTTCGTCGAGTTTTCAGAACTTCACAAGTTCGCCCGTGCTCTCAGCCTGATGACGCTCGGCCATCTCCCCACCCGGCCCGAGACCTGCCCCTTCTGCATCCAGTACGGACGGGACCGAGAGTGCCAGGGCTGCGGCTACGCAGCAACGCACGGCCGCTGCGACGCTGAAGACTCTGCATTCAACATCTTCATCGAGGCCTTTCAGGAGTTGGGATGCGCGATTTATCAAGACACAGGCGGACTGAACTGTTCCCCATCCGAGGCCAGGAAGCTGCTTCACGACTCCATAAGCGAGTCTATCGATGCCGCAAGCAGGATGCTAGAGGATCTGCCTTCGGCCTGTGCTTTGCAGCTCATGGAGTGCAAAGCAGCCTACATCGACCATATGGTGGCTAATCTTCCTCTGATCCTTCTATCTGAAGACGTCAGGGAAAGATGTCGGTTTGTTCGCGAGGCGCTTGGGGATTACTGGTGAAGGAAGGCAGCATCCCAAAGCCTATATCTGTGAATGAATTTCTAACTCGACAAGGTGTATTGAATTTGAACGAAGAATTTCAAAAGATGACTTTTGATCAGAAGGTCTCCTATCTGGTGGATAATCTGAGGGATCTGCCCGATGAACTGGCAGAGCAAGGCGTAGAGATCCTTGCCAGTGCAGGAGAGACTGAATATGCAGCCGTCCTTGCCAGGGATAAAGGACTGGTCGACAAGGCTATTCAAATACTGGTGAACGAAGGAGACTACCTTTGGGCTGCATTGATCGCAAAGAACGACGGCCGGGCGGAAGAATCTGGCAGGCTTTACCGTGATGGCCTGCAGTACTACATCGATATGGAGATGTTCGGGCGGGCCCTATCTGCAGCGACAGCCCTTGGGCTGCCTGCGGACCAGGTCGACGATCTCTTCAGGAGGGGCATTGAGTCGGAGAGCAGAGGCATGGACATTGCCCATAGCCGTGCCATGATCGATAGCGCCATGGAATCCCTTGAAATTTCTTTGATTGGCAGAGAGGATGAAATGTCCCGGCAAATCATGGCAGCAGTAAACGAGGAGAGGGGCAAAATGGAAGAGAAGGAAAGAGCTGAAGAAGAAAGGAGAGTAAAGGTCGAATGGCAGGATAAAAATTCGTGATCACTTTCCTGGCATGAATTGGCCTTGCTTTCGTCCTAAGACGCCTTTGGAAGACCATTCAGAGCGCGATCTCAATTCTCATTCATCCCTCAGCTGGATCTCCAGCTTCATCAGGTCCTCAGCGACTATGGATCTCTCGAAGATGGATCTTGCATCCTTCAAGAGCTGGGAAGCATCCTCTGAATAGCGGGAGCTTATGTGGGTCAGGACAAGCTCTCTCACATTTGCGCGCCTTGCTATTTGGGCAGCCTCGCCTGCAGTACTGTGTTTTGTCTCCCTGGCCCAAATTGCCATGTCGTCTGCCAGTGAACAATCATGAATTAGAAGGTCTGCACAGTTGCTGGCGATCTCAACTGATCTGCAGGGACGGGTGTCTCCCGTGTAAACGATCTTTCTGCCTGGCCTTGGGGGGCCCATGACCTGATGGGGATGGACAGTTTTGCCGTCCACTTCGACACACTTGCCATGCTGCAGCTTTCCAAAAAGAGGACCTGGCAAAACTCCCAGAGCAATAGCCGCTTCGCGATTGAACCTGCCTGCTCGCAGATCCTCCTGAAGACAATATCCCAGGCTTGGCACGCTGTGCATGGTTTCGATCGCCTCCACCTGATATTGGCCCATGCGAATTACGTCTCCTGCCTTCAGCTCAATAGCCCGAACTTCAAAGTTGCGCGAGAAGTAGCAGACTGCCTTGAAGGCATCTATCAGGCGCACGGTATTCACTGGCCCGGCGATGATCAATGGCTCCACACGGCCCTGAAAGGCCATGGTCTCCAGAAGGCCGGGAATGCCCAAGATGTGATCGGCATGCAGATGCGTCAGGAAGATGTAGTTCAAGCGCATCATCCCTGTCCTGGCGCGCATCATCTGTCTCTGAGTGCCTTCGCCACAGTCGAAGAGGATCATCTCGCCCTCGCGGTTGATCAGGACGGCAGATGGATTTCTTTCAGGCGTTGGCAATGATCCAGCCGTTCCAAGAAAGGTCACATTGAGCATTTCGGGCCTCGCAATTTCTCGGGGGAGAGACAACCTTACCCCATATCATCCTTTGCATGGGCTACATTTGGACTGTTCAATCAATGAAATCGCCGCATCTAAAAGCGCTACATTCATATATTACCAATTTATTTGTTTTAACTCAAATGAAGTTTAAGAGGTAAAAAAATGAAGAAAATAATGGCAGGATTGGCGGCCGTGCTCGCCATGTCCATCGTTATCCCTAGCAATGGTGCGATGGACAGGCCAGCCAAGGACAATCCGGCGATACTGCTGGTGGTGTTCGGGACAAGCTACCCTGAGGCCCAGGCAGCCTACGAGAATATCGAGAAAGTGTATAAGCAAGAATTTCCAGAAGCAAAGATCCAGATCGCCTTTACGTCCGACTACATAAGGCGCAAGATCCAGCAAAGAGATAACATTTCCATTGACAACCCGCTGACTGCTCTTGCCCACCTCAACGATGAGGGATACGTCAATGTTGTGGTTCAGTCGTTGCATGTTATCCCAGGCGAAGAGTTTCATGATATGGCCAACATCGTTGAGAGTGTCAGCGGCATCGACGGAAAGTTTGGCTTCAAGAATATCACTATCGGAGCGCCGCTCCTGATGAGCCATGGGGACTACCACAATGTCTCAGCGGCACTGGCCAGTCAGTTTGACGAGTATACCACTGGAAAAGAGAGGACGCCTCACAAGAGCCCGAGAGATGCCAATGAAACTGCTATTGTATTCATGGGACACGGGACGGAGCATCCAGCCAACAGCGCTTATTCCCAAATGGCAAACACTCTGGCTGCGGACTACAAGAACGTATTCCTGGGCACAGTGGAGGGATATCCAACATACGATGACGTTGTGGCTGAGCTTAAAGCGGCCAAGGTCAAGAATGTCAGGTTGATGCACTTCATGGTGGTGGCAGGAGATCATGCACTAAATGACCTTACAGGCAATGAGACAGATTCCTGGAAGAGCATGCTTGAAAAAGAAGGATTTGTCGTTGATTTCAACTTGAAGGGAATGGGCGAGAACGACGATATCGCGAAGATCTTCGTTCAGCATACCAAGGATGCATTCATGAAATTTCGGTGAATTTGTAGGAGGTGGCTAGTTTGACGGAATTGAAGTACACCTGGAAATATCTGATCAGCCTGATTTGCATCATCATGGCTGTCGTTGCTGCAGATGCGAATATAGTCATCAATGAGATGCTCGCAAATCCAGCATCCGATTGGAACCGAAATGGTGAAGTCGGTGGAATGGATGACGAATTCGTCGAGCTATTCAACGCTGGCCAAGATCCAATTGATATAAGCGGATATGTGATGAAAGATACTGTGTTCAGGTCAACTCCTGGAGAGTACACAATACCCAATGGCACAGTCGTAAAGCCTGGGGGTTTCCTGGCGATCTTCGTCTCCAGCAGCGGCGTATTTCAGGGAAACGATGGGGACTGCATAAAGCTGTTCGATCCCTCTGGAAACCTTGTGGATGAAAAAGAGTACAACTCCACGACGCCAGATGTCTCATTTGCCAGAATTCCCGATGGCGGCAAATGGGGTAACAGCACCACTCCCACACCAGGTGAGGCGAACAAGTAAAAGCCGCCTGAGCGCCCTTGCTTTTATTTTTAGCGGCAATAAAAAATGCTAGAGGCCAAGAGCCTCTTTAATTATCGAGAAGATCTGAGTATTATCAAGCATTCCGCGGCTCACTTTTTCTGCACCTGGGCCCGTGGCCATGATGGGAACGTCAACTCCTGTGTGCGTGGCCTCTTCCATCTCCGTTATGAAATCATACCTCGGTCCAGGTGTCTTAGTAGTTCCTGAGGCGAAGATGGGATCTATTCCTCCACTCTCGTATTCTTGTAGATTCTCTGGCTGCAACACCAGGCCACCGCACTCATGGTCAGCTGTTACAATGACAAGAGTGTCATTTCTCAAGTGAGCGAAATTTATTGCCACCTTGACTGCATCATCAAAGGCCAGTGTGTCCTCGATGATCTTGCTCAGATTTCTCTCATGCCCTGCATGATCTATCCTTCCCCCCTCCACCATCAGGAAGAAGCCTTTGGGATTTGCAGAAACGATCTCAATGGCCTTTTTAGTCATCTCGGCAAGGCTTGGGTCCTTTTCCTGTGATTGTTGGCGCTCAAGCTCATATTGCATATGAGAACTTTCAAAGAGACCTATCAGCTTCTTTGTGTCATTAGCATCCACTTTATGGAATGCAGTTCCGTTATACACGAAGACATAGCCTTCAGATTCAAAATCTTTGATGAGATTTCGCTCATCAGCTCTCTTTCCAGCCTTTCCAGTTGGATCTGTTTCGTTTTTTCCTATAAAGTACTGCAGGCCGCCTCCCAAAATCACATCTACATTGCTCATTAGAAGTTGATCTGCGATCTCGCTCTCATTGTCTCTGTTATCAACATGAGCATAAAAAGCTGCAGGTGTGGCATGAGTGATCCTGGTAGTGGTAATAACCCCAGTGGATAGGCCTGCAAAACGAGCCATTTCCAAGATCGTGGTCAAATTCTTGCCGTCTCTCTTTCCTTGAATAGCAGTTGCGTCCTGGCTAAGCACGCCGTTGTTTGTCTTCTGGCCGGTGGCCATTGCTGTGGCAGCAGGTGCTGAATCAGTCACGAAGGAATTTGAGCTGTAGGTGCGAACGTAGCCCGTCCGATCCATGCTATCCATGAAGAGCTTCGAAGGTCCATACTCGGTCAAATTTTCGCCTGCCTTATCGATCCTTGCCAAGGTCAACTGCGGAAACCCCATCCCATCCCCGATGAGGAGGATCACATTTTTTGCCGATGCATTCTGGTCTGAGACGCCTTGCGCCATGGACATAGGCACCAGGCAGGTGACGGCCGCAAGGGCCAATAAAAGGCCCAAGAATATTTTAGTGTTCACATTCATCGCCTCTGCAGACGCCCTCTTCCAATCTCCTATAAATGTTTAGTTAAAATAAAATATATATCTGACATGAAGCTAAACTAGCTAATTTATCCACAAATAGGAATATAGAGGACAATACAATATCGTTTGCTCTGATGGCCTTGAGTCTTTGGCCATCGAAAGCCTTAAATCAAAGTTACTTGATCTTAGTCCAAAATATTTGATTACTGGAGGATACGGATGAAGAAAGGGATTGCTGAAGCTTCAGTCATTTCGATTATTCTCTTGATTCTGATCGCAGGTTGCGCCCAGGCATCGGACAGCGCAGTTTCAAACTTTCCAATGACATTTACGGATTCGGGGAACAGGTCTGTTACAATCCAAGCTCCCGTTGAAAGGATCATCGTTCTCAATGAAAATGCAGCCGAGGCGGTTGTCGTCCTTGGTTCAGGTGAGAAGGTTGTAGGAGCCGTCGACCAGGTTCTGGGCAAGGGCGGCTATTTTCCGAGCATAAAGAATGCTGTCAGCGTCGGATCTCGGACTGAGATCGACTTCGAGAAGATGGTCAAGGTTGCCGAAAAAGAGGATAAAATCTCTCCCGACATCATCGTCCTCTGCTACACTGCACCAGACAGGGCCTATGGGATGGGAGCCGATACAGTCTCACAGAAGCTCTCGGCCTTCAAGAACATAACAGTCATTGGATTGAACTTCTACGAGCCGGAAAAGGTCAAGAGCGAAATGCTCATTCTCGGCAAGATCCTTGGCAAGGAAAGCGAGGCTGAGAAGTATCTGGCCTGGTACGATGGCAAGATAAAAGAAGTCAAGGCTGCAGTGCTTGGCCTTGATCCAACAACTGTATTCTTTGAGAGCATGGGCTCCTCTGGGGCCTTGAGCGATCTTTCAACTTATGGTGGAAATTCGGCCATGAGCCAGATGGTGACAGAAGCTGGCGGATTCAGCATTTTCCAGGAGGAATGCGAGTCGGCCAAGGTGGCCTGGGAATGGGTTGCAGCACAAGGCCCTGATGTGATCATAAAACATCAGCCACTCACAGCGCAAGATGGAATGCCGGGCTGGTCTATTGAGGACTCAGCAAGCGCCAAGAAGCTCAAGGAGATCAGAAACAATATCCTCAGCCGCCCGGGTGGAACCAAGATCCCAGCCATCAGCAACGACAGGGTCTATGTTTTGAGCGTTGACGCAACAGTGGGACCTGACTTGCCTGTGGGAATCGCCAGCCTTGCCAAGATCCTTCATCAAGAGATCGATATCGATCCAGATCAGGTATATGAAGAATATCTGGAGCTATTGGGCGTATCCTGGCCGGAAGGCAGAACCTTCGTTTATCCAGATGTTGGTTAGATGCCATCAGATTCAGTTTCGTCAATTTACAAAGGATTTGTGAAAAAGAAGATGCTCTTGGCTTTAGGCCTCTTCTTGTCTCTGATCCTTTTGGCAGGAGCGTCTGCAACTTTGGGCTCCTCCGGATTGACCCTTGTAGATGTTTACATCGCTGTGTTGGCCAGGATCGCTCCAGGGCACTTCCAAACGTCGTG
The DNA here is from genome assembly GCA_012798025.1 of Methanothrix sp. Taxonomy (GTDB): domain Archaea; phylum Halobacteriota; class Methanosarcinia; order Methanotrichales; family Methanotrichaceae; genus Methanothrix. Next base: position 6,992 of record JAAZNX010000189.1, read on the forward strand.
GTTGGGCGAGATGGTCGTATGGGAGCTGAGGCTGCCGCCGATCTTCATGGGCATCTTGGCAGGAATGGGCCTTGCAGTCTCTGGCGCAGCCATGCAGGGAATACTGCGAAACCCTCTGGCCAGCCCTTTTACCCTGGGCATCTCATCTGCAGCCAGTTTCGGCGCTGCTTTGGCCATCATCCTTGGTGCAGGATTGGTTGGCGGCGAATATCTCATCGTCCTTAACGCTTTCGTATTCTCTCTGATCGCAGCAGCAGCGGTCTTTGTCCTGGCCGAGATCAAGGGCATCACCTCAGAGTCAATGGTCCTGGCAGGAATTGCCATCATGTACTTTTTCTCGGCCTTGACCTCGGTTCTGCAGTACGTGGGTCGTTCCGAGGATGTGCATGCCCTTGTCTTCTGGACAATGGGAAGCCTGGGCAGATCAACCTGGCACAGCGTCTGCTTGGTCTTTGTGGTGGTGGCCTCATGCCTTCCCTGGCTTATCTGGAAGTCGTGGGACATCAATGCTCTGGAATCGGGTGAAGAGACCGCGACCAGCCTTGGAGTCGATATAAACCAAACTCGTATGGCCACAATGACGGTCGCCTCCCTAATCACTGCAAGCATAATATCCTTTACGGGAACCATCGGCTTCATCGGCCTTGTTGCCCCCCACATGGCTCGCATCATAATCGGCGGTGATAACCGATTTCTTCTGATGACATCAGCGCTGATGGGTGCTCTGCTGCTGCTGGGTGCCGATGCAGTGGGCAGGACGGCCTTTGCTCCTGCGGTCCTGCCTGTGGGTTTGATGACATCTCTTCTAGGCGTTCCGCTTTTTGTTTATCTCTTCATGAAAAGGAGGAAGAAATCATGCTGAAGAAGTCCGCGAGCTTGGCAGCTTGGGCCATGATGGCAAATATGCCCTTGAGGCTCAAAGCTGAAGTTGCAATCAAGATGCTGCTTGCAGGCAGCGATGAGCAGAAACGCAGAGAGATAATGCACGGTGTCGGCGAGAGACGCAGGCTGACGGTGCCAAGAGACAAGATACAGTGGCATCCGAGCATCGATCAGAAGGCCTGCAAACGGTGCAAAATATGTCTGAATTTTTGTCCAAAGGGCGTTTATTCGGAAGAGAGCGATGGATCCATCGCGGTCACTCATCCTCATGAGTGCGTGATGCTTTGCACAGGTTGCGAGGGACGATGTCCCGAGGGCGCCATATCGTTTCCAGATCGCAGGGACTTTTACAAGTACATTTACTACGTCTAGAGGATAATGATTGCCTTTAACTCGTAATTTTTTTGGAAGAAGAAGCATGAAAATCATCTTTGTCTCACCTGTCCTTGTGCCAAGTCTCATCAAGGCAGCACAGGATCTCAGGGATGAGTTCAATTTGACATTTGAGCTTGAAATATATCATCCAAGCCAGATCGACAATGAAGAGATCGATGTGCAGGCATTCTCTGACGGCCTGAAGTGTGCAGATGCGGTGCTCGTCGACCTGATGGGTGCAGGAAGCAGCGTCATTGACATTCTATTTCGTCAGCTCAAGGACGAGGATAACATCGTGATAAGCCTTGTGATCCCCATGGGGCGTGCATTCAATGAGATGATGTCCTTGACTCGCTTGGGGTCTTTTAGGGGAAAGAGGATTGCAGAGATGTTTGCCTCAATGTCCTCGTCAGAGAATATGCAAAGCAAGGACCCTGAGGACCTGCGAAAACGGATGCAGAAGGCAAAGACCATGATGGAGGCTGCCTTGAAGGTGACGGAGGCAGGCGGAAAAGTTCTCCCAGTCGGGCCCATGAAGGATGCTGCTAACTACATCAAGATCACGAAATACTGGAAATTTGGGGGCAAGGAGAATTACAGAAATCTGCTCTTATTGCTGCTGCATGACTACCTGGTTTGCACGCATTCGATTCCCAAGGCAAGGGATCCTGTGGAAATGGAGGAATTCGGCATCTATCACCCTGTTCACGGCCACTTCACAGATCTGGAAGATTTCCTGCAAAAGACCGGATTTGATGAGGGTCTGCCGACAGTGGGCGTGCTCCTATACGGTGGCCGCTATTTCGATCAAGGGCTCATTACATTGCAGGCTCTGGCGAAGGCACTTGGCCATGTAAACCTGATTGCAGTGTACTCCGATGGCATCAATAATGTGCAGGCCATGAGAAAGTTCTTCTTTCAAAACGGCCACCCGATTCTCGATGCTCTGGTCAATCTAACTATGTTCAGGATCAACGGCGGACCCCTGGGCGGCGACCACATGCTCACTAGAGATCTACTCAAAGAATTGAATGTCCCCGTCTTCACACCAGCCTCCATGCACCGGCGAAGGATTGCGGATTGGATCGACTCGCCAGCTGGCCTCTCTCCCATGGAGACCATAATGTCCGTCATCTGGCCGGAGCTTGACGGCTGCATAGAGCCGATTCCTTGCTGCGGAGTGGCTGAGGTTCAAGAGGGCAACACAACGATTCAAGAGGTCGTCTCCATCCCAGACCGCATGGAGCGCATTGCGTCTCGCATCAGAAATCGAATTAGGCTTCGCAGCTTGCCCAATGCTGAGAAACGAGTGGCTCTGATAATCTACAGCTACCCTCCGGGAGACGGAAATCTTGGAGGAGCATCTTTTCTGGATGTCTTTGAGAGCTTAGTTGTGCTTCTTGAGCACCTGAAGGGCAGAGGCTATCGAACAAGTGTTCCAAAAGAAAAGCTGCACCATCTATTCGAGAAGCTCTCTTTGGCAAACTCAGGGACCTGGCACAGTCCTGAGAATGCCGCCAAGAACTGCTTTCACATCGGCGAAAAGGAATACCGAGACTATTTCGCGTCGCTTCCAGAAAAGCTGCAGCAAGATATAACAGCCCGCTGGGGAGAGCCTCCGGGGCGCGTGATGGTCAACGCGAATGAAATCCTGATACCGGGCATAGTTCTTGGAAATGTCTTCATAGGCATCCAGCCATGCCGTCCTCCTCTAAAAGGTCAGGACTTGGCGGCAGCCTCGCACGACAAGACTGCACCGCCGCATCATCAGTACATTGCTTTCTACCACTGGATTAGGTCGATCTGGAAGGCTGATGCAGTGGTGCATGTTGGAACGCACGGCCTCGCCGAGTTCACAAAGGGCAAAGAGGTGGGCATGAGCGACAGTTGCTTCCCAGACCTCCTGATAGGCGACATGCCACACTTTTACATATATCACATCACCAATACATCTGAGGCGGTCATAGCCAAGAGGCGGCTTTATGGGACGCTCATAGGCTACAACAACCCACCCTACACCACATCCGATCTTTACGAGGATTATGTGGAGCTGCAAAAGCTGATCGACGAGCTCGCAGAGGCAAAGGTGCAAGATCCACAGCGCTTGCCCAAAATTAAGGAGAATGTCCTCGCCATGGCAGAGAAGCTGAACTTCCAGGGGATGGACACAGAAGCGATCCATGATGAGCTGTACCGGATCCGCAGAAGCATAATTCCCAGGGGGTTGCATGTCCTGGGGGAGAGCTATTCTCAAGAGGACCTGTCTGTATTCCTGACCTCGATCCTCAGATACGATCGACTTGGGATCAAATCACTAAACCGCATATTCGCAAAAGGCGAGGGGATTGATTACGATCAAGCCCTAAAAGACAGGTCCGCGTTCCTCCCGGGCCTTGAGGAGATCGACCGGCAATGTGCTAGCCTTGTGGCCGATTGCTTACAGAGGTCTGTGGATGTGGCCATCAGAGATGTGGTAACTGAGGGCTGCCTTTGCACTGAACAGATTGATGAGCTCTCCAAATCACTGAATTATGGATTAAAGCTGATGCGCAGCTATTCGGATAACAGTTTGGAGATTGAAAACCTCCTGCGGGGATTGCAGGGGGAGTTCATCGAGCAAGGGGATGGGGGCGACGTGATCCGAAGCCCTGAGATCCTGCCGTCGGGAAGAAACCTGACCCAGTTTGATCCAACGCGCGTGCCAACGCCTTCCGCCTTTGAGCGTGGCGAGGAGATTGCCCGCAATACATTAGCTGCCTTCCAAGAGAAGAATGCAGACTGGCCAGAGAGCACAGGTGTAGTGCTCTGGGGTTTTGAGACCACCAAGACGGGGGGCGAGACCATTGGTCAGATACTTTGCTATCTGGGCTTGAAGGTCAACCGTAGCAGAGGAACATGGGCTTTGCAGCTTGAGCCGATACCACTGGAAGAGCTGGGCCGTCCCAGAATCGACTGCCTTGTAAATATCTGCGGTTTTTTCCGGGACATGTTCCCAAACATCATGGAGTTTCTTGACCAGGCCTTTGATCTGGTGGCAAACCTAGATGAGCCTCTGAGCATGAACTATGTGCGCAAGCACTCCCTGGAAAATAGGGCTCATCTGAAGGAGGCAGGTCTGGATGAGAGGACTGCCCAGAGAATTGCTAACGGCAGGGTATTTGGGCCCCGAGAAGGAGAGTACGGCACAAGGCTGCTGCCAATTGTCGAAGACTCCATATGGAAGACGGAAGAGGAGCTGGCCAATGTATTCATCCAGTCAGTAAGCCACATTTATGCCAAAGACCTTCATGCCTTCAAGGCCGAGTCGGTCTATCGTGAGAACCTGGCCCGGGTCGAGCTCGTATCCCAGGTACGTGACACTCACGACCATGAGATCATCGATCTGGATCACTATTTCGAGTACTTTGGGGGTCTTGCCAATGCGGTAAAGAGCGCTGGCACCACTCATCCTATGATGCTCATATCGGACACAGCTGGCGAGGCCATCTGCACAGAGGATCTGCAAAGTTCTGTGAACCGTGGGATCAGGACAAGGCTTCTCAATCCCAAGTGGGCCGAGGGAATGCTAAAGCACGACTACCACGGAGGCCAGCAGATTGCAAAGCGGGTGGAGAATATACTTGGACTGGCGGCGACAACGCACAGCATTCCCGACTGGGTTTGGTCTGGAATTGCCGAAAGGTATCTCTTTGACGAGGAGGTTCAAGAGCGGCTGCAGAGGAACAACAAGTTTGCATGCAGCCGATTAATTGAGAGGCTGCTGGAGGCGGAACAGAGGGGCTACTGGAATGCTACAAAGGACGAGCTGACAAGGATCAAGGAGGCATATCTCAAGCTGGAAGGGGAGATGGAAGAGGAAATGAATTAATCGGAAAAATATTTTAAGATGGTACAAGGATCCTGCCATCTCATCTTTTTATCGCCTTCATGCCAAATATTGTGTCAGCTTCACCTCTGCATCTTCGTAAGGTATGACCGGTGGCTCGGCTCCGGGGCGGTTTGGTCCAAGGACTGTTCCGGATAGTCTGAACTTGCCAATGCTTTCGCCCAGGTTTGCCGTGGCATTCTCAAATACTGCCAGAGAATCTTCATCGGAGCTCTTCAAAGTGATGTTTAAACCATCAACGTCTCCTGTCAGCTCGACCGTTGCATTGCCAAGGTAAGGGTAGGCGCTCATTACAGACTTATATGCCGTGATTGTATATGTTCCGGCAGGCAGATCGTGGAAAGCGAATGCTCCGTTGCCGTCTGTGGTCATGCTCAGGCCTGCTGCTGCTTTGGCCACCTCGACCGGGTCCTCTGGATAGACCTGGCGAACATCGTTTATGTCCATGTGGGCATATTTTTTCAACAGCTCAGCATGAACAGATCTCGGATCGATATCCTGAAAGATGTCCGGATGGAACCACTTTGCGTAATAGAGCATCGCTACAAGCTCCGAGAGGCCGCTTGCCATGTTTATGTCCATGATGTAAACCCTTCCAGCCTTGACCGCATCGATGCCCATGAACCCTGGCTGGGATACGATCTCCTGTTGCTTTGCCTTCATCTCCTCGATGGTGGGGTATGTTCCATTATACTGCCCTGAGGACATGGAGTAGATGATGATCTGCGGATTTTGCTCGATGATCCATTCAGCCTCAACATGGGGAACGGTCACCGGAAGATCGGCTGCGATGTTTATGCCGCCGGCCTCTGCAATTCTGGTATTGCCTGTGGAGGCCCTATTGCCAGTCCAGTCCATGTGACCCATGGACATGAAATAGACTGTCGGCTTCCTGGAATCTGGCAGCTTTCCCGTTCGGTCCAGGATTGTTTGATAGTATCCGTCTATCCACTCCTTCATCTCACGAGCCTGCTCTTCTTTTTGCAGCAGCTTTCCCAGATCCTCGATCATGGGAAGCAGGGCATCGACGTGCAGTATCCTGTATCTCAGGACGGGAATCCCATAATCGGTGAGCTTTTTTTCATCGCTTTCCGGAAATAGCGCTCCTGTCTTGGCGATGACAAGATCGGGCCTGATCTCAAGTATCCGCTCAATGTCTGCCTCACGCCCGGACGCACCCACGTTCTCTAAGGTCAGGAGACTGGATGGTTTGTTGCAGTCTCCTGTTATCGCGACAATCCTGTCTTGAGCTCCCAGGGCGCAGAGGACCTCAGCGGCCCCTGGAGAGAGGCAAACGATGCGCTCAGGATTCAGGGGGACGGTCACATTGCGGCCGTCTTCATCTGTCAGAACAATTGTCTGGCTTTCCTCTGCATAGGTCGGGATGCAGAGAAGGGCCATAATTAGCAGCCAGTTCACAAGCCTCATAATTCACCACCATAAGATCACATTGATCCATTAATCAATTTTATTTGTTTTTCTTCAAAATAGTTTGTCTGAATGGAGCATTAAATAATCTTCGGTACGTGAGATATATTTTAACTCAAAAATGAAAATGTAATTGTCTATGTTTAAGATAAATTACGCAAGTGAACTTTATGCCATTTAACATTGATTTATTTTTGGAGAATTCTCGTAAAACACCGCAAATTATATCAATTAATACGATGTATATTACCAAAGGAGGATAAGGTATGTTGGATAAATTCATGTCGGAGCATCTCTACGGCAAGAACATCGAGGTCTACTTCGGAGGCGATGAAGAGGAGCGGCTGCGCGGAAAGCTAGTAGGAAGCGCAGACGGGGTTATAGTTCTGGAATACAATGGCAGAAGGGATTACATCAACGTAGAGAAGGTTGTTGCGGTCTGGGAGACCTGAAAACCAAAACATTTATCAGATATAAGGGAGGGCTCTTAACTAAGGTGTAGGCATGGATATAATTCAGATCGTTCAAGGCGTTCAAGCTCTGTTGGTGCTGGTGATCTTCCTAGGCATATTGGCGATAAGCTTCAAGATTTGGCGCTGGAACTACATGGTCCCGCCAAGATGAAATTATTTTTTCCCTTTGGCCAGTTTTTTCCCTGCTAAGGGAGAATTAGGTAGCGTCTGGACGTCCCACTACTGGCCTTGCAGGCGATACCATTCCAGACCAGACCTGTATTGTGGTCGGAGTGAAAACGTATCCAGCCAGCTCTGCGTTTACAAGATACGTTCCAGTTGCCACGTCGATAGCATAATAGCCCGATGCCTCAGTCGTTGAATTGTTTGTTTCAATCCCTGTCGGGTTTTCACGCTCGCTGCAAC
>JAAZNX010000019.1 GCA_012798025.1 Methanothrix sp.
CCTCAGCTTTACAAGCAGATGCTCATGGGAGCCGGCATGGACAGGGTCTTCGAGATAGGGCCGATATTTCGCGCAGAGGAGCACGACACGCGCCGCCATCTGAACGAGGCCATCTCAATCGACGTCGAGATCAGCTTTGCCGACGACAAAGAGGTCATGAGCATCCTGGAGGGCGCTGTGGTCGAGGCCTACAGATATGTGGCCGAGAACTGCAGCTATCAGTTGGGGGTCATGGGCTTGGATCTGCAAGTTCCAAAGACTCCATTTCGCAGGATAACTTACACAGAGGCGCTGGAGATGGCCAGCGAGAAAGCGGGAGTCAAGATGCAGTGGGGAGATGACCTGGACACTGAGACCGAACGTTTCCTGGGCGAGACCATCGGGGAGCATTACTTCCTGACGGACTGGCCGTCTGCCATAAAGCCATATTACACATTGCCTTATGAGGACAAGCCCGAGATTTGTAGGGGTTTTGATCTAATGCATCCGCGCATGGAACTGGCCAGCGGAGCGCAGAGAGTTCATGACTACAGCCTCCTGGTGGAGAGGATAAAGGAAAAAGGGCTGGACCCCGGTGGCTTCGAGTTCTACCTCACGGCCTTCAAGTACGGCATGCCTCCCCACGCCGGATGGGGCCTTGGCTTGAGCCGATTGGTCATGACCATGCTTAAGCTTGAGAATATCCGGGACGCAGTCATCTTTCCACGCGACCGAAGGCGGCTGGTGCCATAGAAGCACAACAGCCCAGGCCTTGAATAGACTTTTTCTAATTTTTTTTAATCTAAAAAATACTTTTTGTGATAATGTTTTTAATTATCTTTCAGATCATTAAAGCTACCTGTTATTTTCTTCTCTTGATTTTTGAATGGAAAAATATATATTCCTAGTCTACAAATTTGTTGTCAATTGATATGCTATCAGTTTTAAAAAAGGGAGACTGATTCATGGAAGGAAGGGAGTTAAATGCTAAAAGAGTAATTGCCATGGCAGTCACAGGCTTGCTCCTGTTGCTGTTATCATTCCTTGGCAATTCTATTGGACAGCTGCAATCGGCTGGTGAAAACGACACAGTCAAGAGCTCAAATGAATTGGTTGGCGATGAACCAGAAGTTGCGATTCTCTCAGAGCCTGCCGGAATTATCACTACTGGAAGGCCGACGTATGTCTGGTTGGAGGTTGAGGGCACAGAATTTTATTGCCTGGTGGTGGAAGACAACTCAGGAAACGTCGTTATCAATCTATGTTATGATGCGTCAGACCTGGTTTTAAACGAAGGCTCAAAGTTAAGTGTGACTCCAGCAGTGACCCTTATGGCTGGCAGCTATAGCTGGAGAATCCGGACCTGTAATTGTGGTGAGAAGCAATGGAGCGATCCGATGTCCTTTACGGTCTGCACTTCCGCCACTTTGCCTGGCAAGGCGACTTTGCTCTCTCCAAAGAACACCATCGGCACCAGCACTCCGACTTTTAACTGGAACTGTGTGGCAGGGGCCACACGCTACCGCCTGAAGGTGGCAAGTGTCTCTGATCTGTCCCACCCAATTATCACTGACTGGTATGATGCAACGGATGTAGCTTCGCAGAAGGGATGCTCTGTAAAGCTGGATGATGCATTTGACACTGGAAACTATAGATGGTGGGTTCAAGCCGGGAACTGCGTCGGCGATGGTCCATGGTCCAGCTACCTGAGCTTTAAAATAACATCAGATGTTCCTGGCAAGGTTGCTACCATATCGCCCAGGGGCCTCGTCTCTACACGAACACCCAATTTTATATGGGGTGCATTATCGACTGCTACTGAGTACCACTTGCAGGTGCAAAACGATGCTGATATAGTCCTTGATGAATGGTATCTCGCTGAGGACATAACATCTGGCAGCAGATGCACAGTGCCCTCGCCTTCGATTCTTTCTGACGAAGACATCGATTATTACTGGCGAGTACAGGCATCTAACGACGCTGGACCTGGTCCATGGAGCAGCCTAAAATACTTCGAAGTAGTATGCGGAAAAAGCGCAAGGCGAAGTCAGATGACCTCATCTCTCGCTCCCAGATGAGGTAAAAAAAATTAGAATTTAGCGTAGAGATTTGGAATTGGTCAATAGGAGGGAGGCAAAAGTCTGTTTTCCAGGAGGAGGGAAAGAAATGATATTTCGACTTTTGCCAACCATAATATACGGCGATTGTCGGTATTTAAGGCTTTTGCCTCTTGAACAAATTTGAGAGAATCTATAAGAAAAATGGCGGAAAGCAGGCAAAGATCCTGTGGGCCGGCCCTTTGAAGATGAGATGGTCGGCCTGCGCGAGTGCCCGGGACTTATTGCGATTTCAGACCTCATCCAGCTTCTCTATGCCCACCTTTTTCACTTTAGGCTTCCAGATCTTGTCAGGCATCCAGGCTGGCGCTCCCTCTGGCTTGTCCACCTGCACCCGCGTTCCCTCGAACACATGTATCTTCTTTGTACCGCGTTCGCGGAGCTTTATATCAGTATAACCCCGGTTTGCTGCCTTCAGCGCAGCCTGCCTTGGTGATTTTCCTGTAAAGACTCCTATTTCGTTGCCCTGTGCGTCCCTCAGGGCGAAGTTTCTCATTTCAGACATATCTTCCCTCCTTCGTGAATATGAATATGCCTAGCTGGATCGGTATATTAATTTAATCCAAATTCAGTCGGTCTCTTAGCTGGCTTTGCTCTCATCTACCATCTGTGTCCTTGAGGCCTGTCCGGTGACCAGGCTCCCGCCGACGTAGGCCACTGTTCCGCAGACGATGCCTACGAAGACTGGATGAATGAGCGGATCGCCATAGAAGTTCCATGCAACCACAGAGAAGAAAGATGTCAGCAGGCTGGCGATGAAGCCCGTGGAAGTGCCTCGTTGCCAGTACAGGCCGAAGATGAGCGGAACGAATACGCAGCAAGCGATCACACCCATGCTGACGGACACGAGAGGCACGATCTGCTGAGGAACGTTGATCGCAGATACCGCTGCTGCCAGTAGAATGATCACGCCCACTGTGCGCGTCAAGAGCAGTATGTTTTTGTCAGATATCTCAGGCTTCAGGTAACGCAAGATATCAGACGTCAGAGATGTCGTCGTTACAAGAACGATGGCGCTCATGGTGGACATTGCAGCTGAAATCGCTGCTAGAAGTATGATGCTGTCTAAGCCAGGTGGGAGAAGTGTTGTAGCCAGGAAGGGCACAAGCCCATCCGGGTTCTTCAGGAATGGGGCGAGCTGCTCTGAGCTCAGGGCTCCATAAGCCAGAATGCCCAGAGAAAATACGCAGACGGCGTAGATGGCAATGGACAGCGGCCCAAAGACGCCTGCGAAGCGAACCACTCTCTTGTCCCTTGCCGCGAATATCATTATCAGTAGGTCTGGCAGGGCGAGCAGGCCAAGGCTGATGGAAAATGCCATTCCAAGGGTCTTTTGCCACGGAACGTTGAGACCATTCATGCTCAGCACCGCGGCAGGAATGTGATCCCAGATCTGCATCCCGCCAGCATGTGAAAAGAGGCTACCGTAGAGGAACATAGATCCTACAAGCATGAGGATTCCCTGTAGAAAGCCTATCCAGATTATTGCTGGCAGTCCGCCGATTGCGTAGTAGACTGCCACTATTAGGACGGCTATGATCAGTCCCTGCAGGTAAGTGACCCCTATCAGGCCCTGAAAGAGGGCAGCGCATCCCTTGAAGATGGGAACCAGATAGACGGCGTACAAGAGTAGCATTATCCCTGCTAAAATGACCTTGCCTGTGGGCGAGTTGTACCTCTTTTCAAGCAGTTGCGGCACGGTCTTGGCGTCGTACTGCTTTGCCATGGCCCAGATCCTTCCAGCCATGAGCCAGGCAAGGCACGCGAAGGCCACATGCAGGAAAGCGCAAAAGACCACCCATGGCATTCCGGCCACGAGGCCGTAGCCACCGCCGCCCAGGAACGATGCTGCGCTGAAATAAGCCGCAGTGAATGCAATGCCGATCACAACTGGATAGGCGATGTTCCTGTCGGATAGGACGAAGCCCGAAAATGTCCCCTGGCGGAGCTTCAGCGACAGGATGACTATGACCGCCACGTAGGCGATGAGCAGAAGTTGATTGATCATTGTGCCCCCTTCAGCAAGACGAAGAGAGTTATTGAGAGCATGGCCAAAATGCAAACCAACAATGCCAGGTATGGCGCGGGCATGATCATATTATTATCATTCTCCAACTTAGTGCTATGATGTACAACTATGTCCAACGACGTGAATCTTAATTTAAAAACCTTTCCCTTATTCGTTATGCCATCCATGACCACAAGGATTATAAAGCCAAAATTGGATCGCCAGATGTGTCTTTGATGCATATGATTGTGCATAAACGATCAACAAAAATCACCAAATTCTCGCCAAATCGACATCCAAGCAAAGGAGGACGGCGTTGAGATATCTGATGTCCGGCAACGAGGCCATAGCCCGTGGGGCCTACGAGGCCGGTGTGACTGTTGGCACGGGATATCCTGGTACTCCCTCCACTGAGATCCTGGAGAACCTGGCAAAGTACAAGCCGAAAGTGTATTGCGAGTGGTCTCCAAACGAGAAGGTGGCCTTTGAAGTGGCTGCAGGAGCAGCCCTTGCAGGCGCAAGGGCCATCGTCACCATGAAGCACGTGGGCCTGAACGTGGCTGCAGACCCGCTCATGACACTTAGCTACATCGGCGTGGAGGGCGGATTTGTGGCGTGCGTCGCCGACGATCCTGGAATGCACTCATCGCAAAACGAGCAGGACAGCCGCAACTATGCCCGCTTTGCCAAGATTCCACTCTTTGAGCCCGCAGACAGCCAGGAGGCAAAGGATTTTTTGAAGATGGCAATCCAGGTCTCTGAGCAGTTCAAGAGCCCTGCAATTCTCCGCTCCACAACCCGAGTCAGCCACTCTCGAAGCCTCGTGGTGCAGGAGGAGCGCACCGCCGAAGGGAAGGTCGGCTTCGTAAAAAACCCGCCCCGATTCGTTCCGATACCTGTATGGGGCAGGCCAATGCGCCAGAGGGTTGAGGAAAGATTGTTGCGCCAAAAAAAGCTCTCGGAAAGCTCACCTGCCAATCGCATCGAATGGCGCAACAGAGCTCTTGGCATCATAACATCCTCCATCGCCTACCATTACGCCCGCGAGGTCTGGCCTGAAGCATCGTTCCTGAAGCTGGGATTCTCTTATCCATTTCCAGATGCCCTCATTTACGAGTTCGCCTCAGGCGTCGATAGCATCCTGGTTGTGGAGGAGCTGGACGACTTCATCGAGCAGCATGTCAGGGCTCTGGGGATCAAATGTCAGGGGAGAAATGTCGTTCCTGGGATAATGGAGCTGTCAGTTGACCTACTGCAGGCTGCGCGGGCGAAGCTTGAGGGAAGGGCAGCTCCTCTTGAAAAGCCAGTCGCTTTTTTGGATCAGATTCCACCACGCCCACCGGTCCTCTGTCCAGGTTGCCCTCATCGCGGCGTCTTTTACGCACTTGGAAAGCACGATGTAGTCGTGACCGGCGACATTGGATGCTACAGCCTTGGCGCCTTCAAGCCCCTTGACAGGATGGACACTATCCTGTGCATGGGCGCTGGAATCTCAATGGCGCACGGGATGCAGATCGCAGGAGAGTCCAGGAAGGTCGTGGGTGTAGTAGGAGACTCCACTCTCTTTCATTCGGGAATAACCGGGCTTCTGGATATCACCTACAACAAAGGCACATCGACGATAATCGTGCTGGACAACCGCACCACCGCCATGACCGGTCACCAGGATCATCCAGGCACCGGACGTACCTTAATGGGCGAGGCCACAGTGGCAATTTCGATAGAGGATATCGGCAGAGCATGTGGCTTCAAACGCGTCATTTCAGCCGATCCTTACCGCCTGAAGAACGCCATGCAGGTCATATCCGAGGAGCTGGCTGCAGACGAGCCTTCTTTAATAGTCTTTTCAGCGCCCTGCCCATTGCGCGAGAGAAGGCGGGTTGGTCAAGTGAGAGCGATCCAAACAGATGTGTGCAAAGGCTGTGAGCTGTGTCTGGGCATCGGCTGTCCGGCGATAGAGGGCGGAGGAGAAAAGCCGAAGATCAACGAGATCCTCTGCGCCGGTTGCGGCCTTTGCGAGCAGGTCTGTCCCACTGGAGCCATAGTTGCTGGAGGGGAGGCATGACAGAGAATGAGACTCAAAGCACAGTCCTGGTGGGCGTGGGTGGCCAGGGCATATTGCTGGCCAGCGAGATCCTGGCCCAGGCCGCCATGCAGGCAGGATACGACGTAAAGACAAACGAGGTGCATGGCATGGCCCAGCGTGGCGGCTCTGTCATGGCCCAGATTCGCTACGGGCCGAAGGTACACAGTCCTCTTGTGCCCAAGAACAGCGCCCAGATATTGGCTGCTTTAGAGCAGGTGGAAGCCCTGAGGTTTGCAAATTATCTGGCGCCTGGTGGCCTGGCTGCAGTCAGTGCCCAGGCCATAACTCCTGTAACAGTCTCTTTTGGCGCTGCCAGGTATCCTGAGAACGTTGAAGAGATGCTGAAAGTGGTATTTCCCAGGCTCGTGTACTTTGACGCAGCACAAAAGGCGAAAGAGATCGGAGACATCCGAGCCGCTAATATCGTTTTATTGGGCGTCGTATCCTGCGGACTGGACCTGCCCCTTGATGCCTGGCAAAGGGCCATAGCCCTATGTGTCCCAGAGAAATTCATAGATCTCAATCTGAAGGCTTTTGATGTGGGAAGGAACTTCGTATGATAGGAAACTTTCACAATGCTAGGATGGAGACAGCTTCGCGGGAGGAGATTCATGCCTTGCAGTCGAAGCGGCTCAGGGCCATCGTCAAACACGTTTATCAGTCGAACGCAGTTTACAGAAAGCTTCTGGACGACCATGGCGTTGCGCCAGACGACATCAAGACAGCAGAAGATGTGGTCAAGCTGCCCATGACCAACAAAGATCTATTGCGCACGAGCTACCCCCTGAAGCTTGCTTGCGTTCCGCGCGACCAGATGGTGGAGATGCACATGTCCAGTGGCTCCACTGGCACGCCCGTGGTCATGCCCTATACCCGCAACGATCTGGACCAGTGGGCGGAGTGCATGGCCCGTTGTTACCGCATGTCCGGGGCAAAGCCTGGAGATGCCACGCAGATAACTCCACTGTTCGGGCTTTTCAACGGTGGCTTTGGGATGTATCATGGTGCACGGGCCGCTGGCCTGTTCGTCATTCCAGCGGGACCAGGAAATACGGCCAGGCAGATTCGTCTGGCCAAGGACTTCAAGACCCGCGTCTTCACTGCGGTGGTGAGCTATGGCGTTCGGCTCATGGAGGTCTTGCAGGAGCAAAAAGAGACACTCCCCGACCTTGAAATAGGCATCTTTGGTGCGGAGGCTTTCTCAGAATCCATGAAGAAGAAGATATCACATGGCCTTGACATCGAGGTCTTCGACATCTACGGCATGACTGAATCTGGTGGTGTTGGGACTTTGGGCATGGATTGCGCTGCTCATGACGGCATCCATGTCTGGGAGGATCAGTACATCCTGGAGATCATCGATCCAGATACGGGAGAGGCCGTAGACGACGGCGAGCAGGGCGAGCTTGTCTTCACTGCCCTTGCTCGCGAGGCTCTGCCCATGATACGCTTTTGCACAGCCGACCTGACCAAAATAGTCTCCCGAGATGCCTGTGACTGCGGCCGAACGCATCTGAAGATTGCGCCAATCACAGGTCGACGGGATGACATGCTGATCGTAAAGGGTGTGAACTTCTTTCCCAAGCAGATCGAGCAGACGCTATTGGGAATCCCGGGCATCGGCAACAACTACCAGATCATCGTGGAAGAGATCGATGGCGTCAACGACGTGCGGGTCAACGTTGAGGCAGAGCCTGGAGTTACTGGCTACATGGTGGAGAAGGCCCTCAAGGAAGCGCTGGGATTCAGCCCAAAGGGCGACGTCTTTCCCATCGGCCATCTGCCACGGCAGGATGGCAAGGCTCAGCGGGTCTTCC
>JAAZNX010000090.1 GCA_012798025.1 Methanothrix sp.
CATTACCAAGGACGACGGATCTTACCGGTTCGAGCAGCTATCTCCTGGAAGCTATACCGTTAGCGAAGCACTTCCATCGGGATGGAACGCCATCGATCCAGAGAGCGGATCGTACACAGTGGATCTGAAAGATGCCGACGTCACAGCGAAGGACTTTGCCAATAAGCTGACATCCTATAGCATCTCCGGCATGAAGTTCAACGATCTAAACGGCAACGGAGCAAACGATGGAGAGCCCGGCATGCAGGGATGGACAATCCAGCTATCCAAAGACGGCAGCGTTGTCAATACCGCCACTACCGGCCAGGACGGCTCTTACAAGTTCGAAAACCTTGTGCCAGGCTCCTACTCTGTAGCAGAGGTCGAGCAGTCTGGTTGGATCAGAACAGCGCCAAAAGAGGGATCTTATCCTGTGGAGCTGAAGGACGCTGATGTGACCGGCAAGGACTTCGGAAACCATGGCTCTTGGTCGATCTCTGGAACCATCTTCAAAGATGTAAACGGAAACGGGGCAAGGGATGCAGATGAAATCGGCCTTGCCGGCTGGAACGTCCAGCTTGACAGAGAAGGCAACGTCGTCAACGCCACCACTACTGGCCAGGACGGCTCTTACAAATTTGAGAACCTTGCGCCTGGAACATACACTTTGAGCGAAGTTGCCCAGGAAGGATGGGCACAGACAACTCCTCAAGGTCCCTACATCGTGGACCTAAAGGACGCTGACGTGACTGGGAAGGATTTCGGCAATAGGGGCAACTTCACCATATCCAGCAAGAAGTTCTATGATCTAAACGGCAACGGTGTTCAGGATGAGGATGAGCCTGCGCTTCCAGGACAAGAAGTAAAGCTGGTGAAGGACGGAAAAGAGATAGCTAAAACTACGACAGACAGCGATGGATCGTTCACATTCAGCAATCTCGAGCCGGGAACTTATGAGGTCGATGATCCAATAGTCGTAACCGTTAGTGTGAAATCCGTTATCATCGGACCCATTCCGGTGATAGGATCCTATGCGATCTCAGGCACCAAATACAAGGACTTCAACGGAAACGGAGCCTTGGACTCAATCGATAAGGGTGAGCCGAACTGGGAGATTGTGCTAACTGGGCCCGACTGGCTAAATCCAGTGCCTTCCAGAACGATATACACGGACTCTAATGGATTCTATAAGTTCACGGGGCTGCTCCATGGCAAGTACACAGTCAAGGAAGTCGCAAGACCTGGCTGGACCCTAACGTCTCCTGCAAGCGGATCGTACTCCGTGACCTTTGCGCTAGGAGAGCCTTCCAAGGAGGCTAAAAAGAACGACTTCTACAACCAGCCATCAGAAAGATCCATCTCAGGCGTCAAATATAACGATCTGAACGGCAATGGCAAGAGAGATCCCGGAGAGCCGGGCCTGAAGGATTGGACCATCAACCTGGAACAGCCCGCAGGAACGAAGGTCAAGACCGCGACAACTGGTGCAGATGGATCTTATATATTTGAGGATCTGGCCTTTGGCGACTGGGTTGTAAGCGAAGATCTCCAGAGCGGCTGGTCGATCAAGGAGCCTGCATCTGGCAGCTACACTGTAACTTTGAGCGCCACAAATCCAGTGGCCACAGGCAAGAACTTCGGCAACTTCAATAACAATCTGCCGCCCAAGGATCCAACGCTTGTCCCAGACAAGGTAAGCCCGCAAAAGGTCGGAACGCCCATAATCTGGACAGCAGGTGCCACAGATCCCGATGGAGATGCGCTGCAGTTCAGGTTCTTTGTGAAAGGTCCGTCCACTGGTGGGCATATGCAGCCTCAAACGGACTGGACTGCTTCTAGCACCTGGACATGGAGCACAGGCGTCTTTGCCCCAGGGAACTATCAAGTGGAGGTCTGGATAAGAGACGGCAAGCATGCTGGGCCTGACAGCTTCGATGTCAAGAAGACGGTATCCTTTGCACTGACCAGCACCAACCATAAACCGGTAGTGAACGTGCTCTTCGCAGACCGACCGGCCCCACAGTTTGCAGGAAGCTGGATCAAGTGGACGGCTCTGGCCTCTGACCCGGAGGGCGATCCACTGCAGTACAAATTCTATTTGCGCGGGCCGTCCACAGGCGGGTTCTGGGTAGACCAGACTGGTTGGGGCAAAAACAACAGATGGATCTGGAGGACCAATCCTATGGATGTCGGCTACAGCGAGGTGCTGGTGGCTGTCAGGGATGGCAAGCATGCAGGACCTGCAGGTTCGGATGACTATGATATCGCCAGCTACTTCATCGTAAACCTGAACCAGCCGCCGGTAATCACAAGCCTTGGTACCAGCGCACCAAGCCCGCAGCCTGTGGGAGCAACGATCCAGTGGTCGGCCACGGCTGCCGACAGAGAGGGCAATTTAGTGTTCTACAGGTACTGGCTGAAGGGACCATCTACAGGAGGGCTCTGGAGACTGGTGCGCGACTGGTCCACAGATCCGACGTGGATCTGGCCGACATCCTTAGCGGATGTGGGCACTAGCGAGGTTCAGGTGCAGGTAAGGGACGGCCTACATGCAAGCCCCGCGGGGTGGGATGACGATGCAGGAGCCCTGTTCACTGTGCTTCTGCCCAATCAGCCACCTAAGCTGATCTCATTGCTGGCCGACAGGCCTAGCCCGCAGAGCACGGGCACGCTTGTGAGGTGGACTGCAGTCGCTTCCGATCCAGATGGCGAGCCCGTTCTCTACAAATTCTGGCTGAAAGGCCCGAGCACTGGCAACGTATGGGTTGTTGCGCAGGACTGGTCCCCCAGGAACCAGTGGATATGGGCCAATGCTCCTTCTGACGCCGGAGCCTATAGCGTCTACGTTTACGCCAGAGACGGAAAGCATGCCCCTGCAACGGGGTACGACAGCGCCCTGGGAGCACCGTATGTGCTCCTGAGCATCAACCAGCCGCCGAAGATCGCGGCCTTCACGCCCGACAGAGCCAGCCCGCAGAGCGCCGGAACGACTGTGAAATGGACTGCTCTTGCCTCTGACGCGGATAAGGACCAGATTTTCTACCGCTTCTGGCTGAAGGGCCCATCGACTGCCAACGCCTGGAAGATAGTGCAGGACTGGTCCACCAGCAATCAGTGGGTATGGACAAGCTCTCTTGCCGATGCTGGCAGCTATAGCGTCTACGTCTATGCCAGAGACGGAAAGCATGCCCCTGCAACGGGATACGACAGCGCTGTAGGCCAGACCTACACGCTGAACAGCCCAATGACAACTAAGGCGCTCACAACAGGAAGTGCCGCTGGAGCTATGCCGTCGCTTGTCTTTACGGGCGACGGCTACCTACTGGCCTACCAGTCGCAGGAGCTGGGGCGAGCGAACCAGGGAGATGTTGCTTTGCAGAAGCTTGATTTGGCCTGGAACAAGCAGAGAACCGTTTGGGTTGCGAGCAGCAGGGCCAATGAGAGCGCACCATCGCTGATTGCAGCAGGCGGAAACTATTACGTGGCCTACACATCTGCAGAGTATGGCAACAAGGAGATATTTGTCAAAAAATATGATAACAACCTGAAGCTGATCGATACCAAGCAGCTTACGAGCTCGCCTACCAACCAGGATTCGCCTTCGCTTATCGCCGCTGGCAACAACTTTTACCTGGCATACCAGTCATGGGATACCGGTGCTGATAGCGGTGGAGATATATTCATCAACAAGTACGACCAGAACTGGAAGCTTGTGCAGACTGTACAGCTGACGGACCAGAGGTCGTATCAGGATCATCCATCGCTGGCTTATGCTAACGGCAACTTCTACGTGACTTACGTCTCCAGAGAGAGCGGCAATCTGGATGTATTCCAAAAGAAGCTGGATGAAGATCTGGAGGTAGTTGAGACCAAGAGGATGACACTGGACAAGTCCGATCAGGATTATCCGTCGCTCAGGTGGTTGAATGACAAGTTCCTGCTGCTGTATGCCTCCAAGAAGACGGGCAGCTACGATATAATGCTGGATAGGTATTCGAAGGACGGCAAGCTCATTGACAGCACAACCGCAGTAGCAGCTCAAGGCGATCAGACCTCATCCTCGATGGTCTTCTCTTCAGCTGACGGTATGTACTGGGTGGCATATTCCTCAAAAGATGCGACAGGCCAGAACATTTACGTCAAGCCCTTGAGGCTGACATCCTGAGCTTCGGCTGGAGCCCGCAGGACGCTGTCCGTCAGGGCGATCTCCAGGATCGATGGCTAGCATAGATGATCGCACGCGATGGTGGCTAATTTAGCCATCATTCCTTTTTTCTCATCGCCTCTTAAGGCACTACTACCGTCAGCATTCAACGTCAGGTCTTTTAAGGGAAGAAATGTCCAAGCAAAATGGCGGAACTGATTGCCCTGCGCACAGTTGCATAGTTTGCACTGCCCAAGGGCTAGCACGCCTGCTATGATCAACACGAAGTGCACTTCGCCAGATGATAGATCGTCATAAATTTATAAGCAGAGATCCCACATTTACTGAAAAAGGCGTTTGATATGGAAACACTGGAAGCGATAAAGACTCGTAGAAGCATCCGGAAATTCAAGCGACAGGCGGTCTCTGGTGAGCAGATTGAGGTGATGCTGGAGGCATCCATGTTCGCGCCTTCTGCAGGCAATGAGCAGCCCTGGCAGTTCATCGTAATTGACGACCCCAAAATTCTGGATCAGATTCCCAGGATAGTCTCTACTGCCTCCATGTGCAGGCAGGCTGCTGTGTGTTTTCTGGTTTGTGCAGATTCCAGCCTTGAGAAGTATCCTGAATTTTGGGTGCAGGACTGCTCGGCTGCCGTACAGAACCTTTTGTTGGCAGCGCATGCAATTGGCCTTGGGGCCGTATGGACAGGCGTCTATCCAATGAAGGATCGCGTGGAGGGATTAAGAAATCTTTTGAACCTGCCCGTGGAGATCACTCCATTTGCCTTGATCCCCGTGGGATACCCTGACCATAAGCCCGCACAACAAGAAAGGTACAAAAAGGATCGGGTGCACTATAATGGCTGGTAGTATGAAAAAATCGCTGGGAGCAAAGACAATTCTATATCCTGCCCCTGTCGTTCTGGTGGGAACCTATGATAATGCTGGTAAGCCGAACGCTATGACCGCTGCCTGGGCCGGCATATGCTGCTCCGTCCCGCCTTGCGTCGCAGTTTCGCTACGCAAAGCCACCTACACTTACGGCAACATCATGGCTCGCAAGGCCTTCACGGTGAGCATACCATCTGAAGATCATGTTAGGCAAGCTGACTATTTTGGATTGACTTCAGGGAAAGACACAGATAAATTTTCCGCCACCGGGTTGACTGCGCTGAAAAGCGAGATAGTTGATGCGCCTTTTGTGAAGGAGTGCCCTGTGGTCCTCGAGTGCAGGCTGCTGCGCTATGTGGAGATCGGGCTGCATACTGAGTTCATTGGCGAGATCCTGGACGTCAAGGCTGATGAAGCTGTGCTGGGTGATGAGGGACTTCCGGATATAGAGAAGGTGAGACCGATTATATTCTCGCCAGAAGGGCGCAGATATCACTCAGTAGGAAAACATCTTGGAAAGGCATTCTCCATAGGAAAAGAGGTTTGATTGCA
Organism: Methanothrix sp.; assembly: GCA_012798025.1. GTDB lineage: Archaea > Halobacteriota > Methanosarcinia > Methanotrichales > Methanotrichaceae > Methanothrix. Next base: position 5,569 of record JAAZNX010000090.1, read on the forward strand.
GGTTTGTGCTAGGAGGCAGAAATATGAGCAAGGTAAATCTCGGGAGGAACATTTCCATCTATCCCATGCCTGTTACTTTGGTGGGTGCGATGGTGGATGGCAAGCCGAACTTCATGGCTGTGGCCTGGATCTGCAGGGTAAATGCTGCCCCGCCCATGCTGGCGGTGAGCCTAAACAAGCCGCGACACACAGCAAAGGGCATCCGGGAGAACGGGACTTTCAGCGTCAACTTTCCGGGCGCAAACATGGCTGAACAGGCAGACTACTGCGGCCTTGTATCTGGGAAAGAATCGGACAAGTCGGGGCTCTTCGAGGTCTTTTTTGGAGACCTCAAGACAGCGCCGATGATCAAGAGCTGTCCGCTTTGCATAGAGTGCACGCTAAAAGAGATCCGTGAGCTGCCTACAAATGATCTTTACATCGGAGAGATAGTGAGCTCCTACGCGGAGGAGAGCTGTTTTTCCGAGGGCAAGCTGGACATAAGAAAGATGAATCCATTGCTCTTGAGCATGCCGGATAACAGATATTGGAAGGTTGGCGACTATGTTGGAGATGCATGGAGCATGGGAAGCAGCCTGAAAGAGATC
>JAAZNX010000099.1 GCA_012798025.1 Methanothrix sp.
TCCTCATCGTCCAGAGTAATGGCTTCTTCGGGGCACTCCTCAACGCAAGTTCCACAGCTTACGCATTCCTCTCTGTTAACAACTGCAGGCATTATTGAATCCTCCAATTTGCCTCACTGGCAAATCTTCAAGTTTAGTATATCCGATATATACCTTTCGTTGGCCTATGCCAGTTCGTCGTATCTCTTTCGATCTTTTAGCTCTTGTCTCTTGGCGCTGTTCCACCCGCTCACTGCCTGCAAGTAGCCTGTGATTCGGCTGATATGATCCACTTCACTCGATCCACAGCTCGGGCATTTATCTTTCAGGCCTCCTGAGACCAGAGAGCAGCCAAGGCATACAGTCATGTCCTTGGTGAATGTGAAGTAACCGATCTGTGTCTCCCTGGCCAGTCGCATGCCAAATTCCATAAGGCCCTTAGGATCCGGGGTGGCCTCGCCCATGAATACATGGAAGATGTTGCCGCCGTCAACGATCGGGAAGAATACATGCTCTAGCCTTGCCCTCTCGAAGATGGTTACATCAGCGCTGGGAGTCAGGTGGGTGCCGTTTGTGTAATAGACTGGCAGATCGCGCGTCCGTTGCACATTTTTCTTCACAGCGTCAAGGTCGCCTTTTACAACGCGCTCTGCACACTCCCTGAACTCCTCGTGAATAAGGTCCGAGACCGCGAATCGCTGGGCGGTGGTCTCGGCTGGTGTTCGCGCCAGCGCAATGGTCATGCCGTGCTGAGCACTCAGCTTTTTGGCATAGATCTCCATCTCTGTCATAGCGCGCACCGCGAGTCGCCAGGCATCCTTGGACTCATGCATCTGCTTTCCCGTATGAAACTGCACCATCTCGTTTACGCCCACAACGCCGATGGTGTAAACCAGCCCCTCAAGGTCTACAGCTATGGAGCCCTTCTTGCCTGTGATGGGGTCGCGCGGCTGCTGCGTGGCGAATGGCATGCGGTGGTTCTTGACGATCTGGTTCATCCACTCGCGCTTTACCTTGAATACCTCCACGGATGTGTCCATCAGCTCCCTGAGGTACTCGAATAAAAGCTCGTCATCGCCGCGAGCCAGGTATGCGGCGCGGGGACAGTTGAGAGATACTACCTGCCAGGAGCCCATGGAGAAGTGCATGCCATCTTTGAAATGCAATTTTTCCAGGAATTTGTCATCGGAGTTATATGTAGCAGCAAATTGATAGGCACAACACTGATAGCATGATATTCCCTCCCCTGCTCCGCGATAAGCCGGAAGCTGGTTGTCGAAGTATGGAGTGCCAAACTCTGCAGCCAGCTTAAACGTCAACAGGTAGAGGTCCTGGTAGGTGGGCAGATCTGGATGGGCGGAATTGAATGCATCGTCCTCCTTCATGAAATCGGGCTCGATGCTGATCTCGGGCTTTGGGAAGTTGAACGGCTTGCCCCAGTAATCACCTTCGAGCATCACCTCCATCAGGGCTTTGAACGCCAGGCGTACCTCTCGCTCGAACTGGCCATAGGTCTTGAGAGGGGCATCGGGGCTTGAACCATTCCAGACCCTCCCTGCATAGACTGCTGGCTTGTCTCGCCAGAGCCGCGGCACGCCGGGAGTCAGCTGCACCGATGAGAAGACAAGCTGGCCGCCACGAGCTACCATCATCTGAGTCATCTCGTAGACGAACATCTGCATAAGCTGCTTGATCTCATCGTATGGCAGCCCTTCGAAGTAGGGCGCGATGAATGTGAGGAAGTTGTAAAATCCTTGGCCTCCCGCGAAGTTTGTCTGAGCGCTGCCCAGGGCCTTGACGGCATGCAGTATGGCGACCTCAGGCTTCTTGGCGGGGCCTGCAACGCTGGCCTTTGTGCCCAGGCCGTCCGGCATCAGGCCGTAGTAGAAGAAGTAGCGCAGATCCCAGTCTTGGCAGTTATGTATCAGCAAGCCATCCGAAACGAAGTAGGTGTGGCTCTCTTCATCATCTCCTTCCAGAAAGAGATCGTAGACGTATTCTCCGGACGTTTTCACTGCAGAGATCTCCTTGACCTCTTCCCGTATCGGGCTTCTTTGTATCTCTTTTACATCGGCCAGGAAGCTATCAATGTGCTTTTGACGCTCATCATAAAACCTAGCCCATCTGGAAAAGGTCTGGATATTCCTGAACCCATTGAGCTGTATCCGGTACAAGGTCCGTCTCTCTTCTCCTTCATAAAGCTCTACTATTTGCGGATTCATTCCCAGAGATGTGAGGAGCAAACATAGCTCCTGGCGGAGCATCTCTGAAGCGGTGGTGTAGTTGATGATGCAATCAGACTTTTCCGGACGGTAGAATGTTGAGCCATCTCCGGTAAATAGGGCACTTAGAAAGACAGAAAGAAGCTCATCGTTCATATGGTAAACGATGCTGGGAAGCCTCTTGTTGTAGCTGCCACCTGTTACGCCGAAGACATATCGGAAGAGCAGGTAAATCAGCTTGCCGCCAAAGTAAACCTGTTTGGATCTCTGCCATTCACCCTCTATTCCGTAGATCGTCCTGGTGGATGGACCGCTTTCGGTCATAGTTGTGTAAGTATTAAAGGCGCTTCCCGCGCTGCATATAACTGCCTGTGCGTGTTCGCTTCCTGTAATAACTAAATTGTAATTTTTGGCTGGCGGGATGTTGTAGTTGCCCTCGGAGATGAAGTAGCCCAGAAGCTTTGCGACATCTGATGTAAGGGGGAAGATGGCAGGGAGATCATTATCGCTTCCCGTAACGCCCACTCTCAGGTCCGCGACGCCGTCCTGGCCGTATTGCTCGCAGAATCTTTTGAATATGGTGATGGGCATTGTTCCCCTGGTGAACCACTCTTTATGGTGGTCTACGCCCAGGGACCTGGAGATCTCTGAGAATGACCTGCACATTCCGTTATCAATTGCTTTCTGGAAGAGATCGCGAGCGCCTCTTACAAAGACCGTCTCCAGCTCATGTGCAGGGACTCTATCCACAAACTCATTTATCAGATCGAGGCTGCCGATGGCCTCGCCGCGCAGGTTCAATCCATGCTCAAAGGCGCTGCCCAGGACGTCACCAGGCTTGATCTCTCCCGCCTTTTTTATGCCTTTGCCTGCAACCGGTATCCTGTGCTCACGGGTGACCTTTAGCGATTTGCCGCTGGCAGTTTTTATCTTGAGAAGGTCGTCCTCGGCCCGGCGTCGAGAGACCTTTTTCACTTTCTTGGGCCCGCGAGGCGATATGGCATAGAGGTCGTCCGGGTAATAATAATCGCCCTGGAAGGGGAGCTCGTCCGGCCTGATGATGGTATTTCGGCCTTTATCGATTACGGGAACCGCTGTGCTCCCGTCAATGCAAAACGGCCTTGTTCCGAAGTACTCCAGGTCGTGGATGTGAAGATCACCTGCAAGGTGGCGGTCGGCGAGGTACGGCGGCAGAAGCAGCAGGTACTGCTCCTTGCTGATCTTGTCCGCTTTCTTCTTGTGACTGGTCTCGGCGTTTTCCTGCAGGTTAGCATTCTCCTTGGCCTCAAAGCCTGTGCCGATATCGATGAGGTGAGCATCATAGACAGGCGTTCCAACTCGCGTGCAGATGTTCCTCCACTCTGTGTGCTGCCTTTCCAGAAGAACCACGTTCATGATCTCTCTTACCAGAGGACCACTGAGGTAGCGGACATTCATCCACCTTACTCGGCGTTCCACCTCTTTGGCGATATCTTTGGCTTCTTCTTCTGTGATTCCCGGCTCTTTATAAAATTGTTCTGATAGCTTTGTCTCCTTCAATAGTTGTTTGGCTATGGCCTCTCTGTCCCAGTCCAGGAGATGGCCATCCGTGGTCCTGACTCTTGGCATGGCTGAGACGGCTAACCCTTCCAGTGTCTGCTGGACGACTCTGCTGCTCAATGCCCATCCCCTCTACGATAAAGAAACATGACGCCTCCTCTCTGACATCAACCTATTAATGCATTATTTCGCCTTTTGCTTATTGGCTTTGTGCCAACGGTTTGTTCCAACAAACTTCATCAAAATTTTAAGGTTAATATGTCTCCTCGCAGTAATAAAGGATACGCTTGATACCTGGTCATCACTGGGTATTAAAACTGTTCTGGGTATCGTGAAAGTATTTTGGAACCGAAATCCTTAAGTAAAACTAACTTGTATAAAGGAAAGTGTATTGGGATAATTTGGTATTCCATGCGTCCATTCGACACCAGTAAGCGAGGGTTAGCCAGAATGCGGCTCTGCCCTCGCCCTGGATCTCCCCAATCCGATTGTGCTGATGCTTATTTTCCGAACTGATTTATCGAAGGGTAATGAGCAATCGAAGGGTGATGAGTATTGAGCGGGTAGGGGAGTGGGGGTTAGTAAAAAAGATGAGTGTACCCGCTCACGATTACCAGCCTGTTGATCGTATAAATACTTTTCTGACAATAATTTAATACTGTTTTTTTCCATACGCTTTTTGTTTGGCGATCTTTGCCGCAAAAGCGCCAGCTACAAAGCCCGCATCTACATTAACTACTGTAAGGACTGAGCACGACTGCAACATGGAGTAAAGGGCTGCCAGGCCGCTGCCACCCAGGCCATAACCGGTCGAGACGGGCAGACCTATTACAGGAGCGTCCACAAGTCCTGCCACAACCGCTGGCAATGTGCCTTCCCTGCCAGCAGCCACAACAAAGGCATCAGCGTCCAGCATCTTCTCCAGGCTTGGGAATAGCCTGTGGATACCTGCAACTCCAACGTCGTATTCACAGACCACATTGCAGCCCATCTCTTCTGCTACCACCCTGGCCTCTTCTGCAACTGGGATGTCTGTGGTACCTGCCGTCAAGATTCCCACCATACCGGTTGCAGCCCTTCTTTCACTGGATCTCAGGACCACTGTTCTGGCCCAGGGGTTGTGTTCAAGCCTGGCGTCTTTTGGCAGCTTTGCGGCCCGCAGGGCCTCCAACTGCTCAGTCGAGACGCGAGTGATGATCACATGGCCAGTCTCCTCCAGGTGAGCCAGAGAAATGTCGACCAGATCCGTTTTGTCCTTGCCCTCGGCCAATATGGCTTCAGGAATGCCGATGCGATCTGCGCGACGGACATCCAGCTTGGCCACCTCTCCTACTGCTCGATAGCTCAGGACTTTTATGCGGCTTTGGGCCTCCTCCAAAGAGATCTTGCCCTGGCCAAAATTTTCAAGCACCTCTCTTAGGCTTTCTTTCACAGTCCAGAAATAGATGCATGGAGAGCATAAAGGGTTTATCCCTAGGGAGGAGATCTGACAGTGATGCTGGCTAACGTGGATCTTCACATCCACTCCAAGTATTCGACTGCCGTCTCCCAGGATATGGAGCTGCCACAGATCGCTAGGGAAGCGGCGCGAAAGGGAGTGAAGGTCGTGGGCACTGGCGATTGCCTGTTTCCCCAATGGCTGGACGCCATCAAGGCGCTACCAGAAAACGAAGGGCTATTTGTTTTGGGAGACACGCTATTTGCCCTAAGCGTAGAGGTAGAGGATTCGCACCGTGTGCATCATCTCATCCTGCTTCCGGAGATCTCCAAGGCGAAGGAGCTGCAGGAGAGCTTTGCCCCCAGATCTACAAACATGAGAACTGATGGGCGGCCAAGGCTGCACATGAACGGGGCAGAGATTGCGGATGTGGTGCTGGAGGCAGATGGCTTGATCGGGCCTAGCCACGCCTTCACTCCCTGGACTGGAGTCTTCGCCTACTATAAATCCCTCGGTGAATGCTACCAGGAGAAGGCAGATGCTATCAGATTCATAGAGCTTGGCCTGAGTGCCGACACCGACTATGCCGATAGAATTGCCGATCTCTCCAACAGGACGTTTCTATCCAACTCAGATGCGCACTCACCCCGCGCCAACAAACTCGCCCGCGAGTTCAACCAGATGGAGATGGATGCGTTAAGCTACAAGGACCTCGCCATGGCCATCAAGCGCGAGAGCGGTCGCCGGCCAACTTTGAACGTCGGCTTTTACCCCGCTGAAGGAAAGTACAATCGCACTGCTTGCACCCGTTGCTTCCGGCAGTATAGCGCTTCTCAGAAGGACGAGTTTATGGGCCGCTGCCCGGAGTGCCGGGGGCAGATCAAGCTGGGTGTGCAAGATAGGGTGGACCGTTTGGCTGACTATCCCGAACCTGTGCATCCCGGCCATCGACCACCGTACCTGCACCTAATTCCCCTGGCCGAGATCATCGCCCTTGCGATGGGAAACAGGAGCGCAACGGCGGTCGGTGTGCAGAAGCGCTGGAATGAGCTGACAGCGGATCGAACGGAGATCGAAGTGCTGGTGGGAGCAGATCTTTCCGAGCTGAAATCTGAGCCGAAGATCTTAGCGGCTATTGAGGCTTTTAGGTCGGGAAAAGTGGTTGTCATCCCTGGTGGTGGCGGAAAATATGGGGAGATCAGGCTTCCTAAAAGCGAGATCTCACAATCTCGTCCGCCTCAAAGATCTTTGATGGACTTTTGATCGATCCCCAATTTCATACTCCCACATTGCATGCAGCGCAGTTGCTTTGAGCGTCTGAGCCCGCAGCTATTGCTGAGTAACAGGAGCCGCATATATCCCAAGAAAGGTCGAATCCCCAGTTCGGCGGGTTCCAGCCCCCTCCTGCCTGGGATTTTGTGCAGATGCCCTGAGGCGAGCAGCTCAACCAGTTGGTGTTTGTGGCTGTGGAGTTGCTGGCGCAGATCCACTGACCATCGTAGCCTGCAGATACATAAACCACGTTGATGGGCACATCGATAGCCACATATCTTAGGACACGAAGGTGAATTGTAACCGCCTGGCCTATGGGCAGGTGAGTGAAGGTCCAGTTGGCATATCTCGACTCGAAAAGCTCAGAACCTCGCGGTTCTGAAGGTTTGATCGAGGCGTCGAGGAAGCAGGTGCCAGCCGGGAAAACATCCCTGACATAGATCGGCCCAAGAGCCGCATTGCCGTCATTCAATATGGAGATAGTGTAGCTCAAATTGATGCTGTCCGTCGCATCCTGCTCACTTCTCTGATAAATGGTCAAATGAGGCTCATCGTAATGCTTTACATCTGTTATGGCGTTCGATCTATTGGTGTATGTCGTGCCCAGCTTCTCAATCACCTTGAAGCTTCCAGTGTAGTCCGAACTCGCTTCCTTTTCCAAAGCGATGTGCCCCTTTTCGTCCATTTCTGCAACCTTTACATATCCCATGTGGCGAGTGCCCTGGAAATCCGAGCTCACTTCCATCCTCGTGTTATTGCCCTCCATCTCAAACAAGCTGGTTCTATCGATCTTGGTGCTATATCGATAAAGCTCATTCAATGACTCCGAAGTGAGATGATTCTTTACGCATTCTGCCTCGTTCCAGGTAGAGTTGAAGTTCAATGTACGTCCCTCCGGAAGGGCAAAAGAAGTGCTTTGATGCTCGACTGATAGGTTGCTCTCCTCCTTGATGTAATTTTTCTTCCGGTTGTATGTTATGAGATCCTCTCTGAAGTATTCACCGCTTCCGCTCTCCTTCTGGCTGAATTCGACCCCCATGCCGCCAGTGACAGTGACGCTGCTCGTCGCCATTTGGGGTGGAGAATTGGGGCTTGACATTGTCACCTTATTTATTAAGTCGTATGATTCACGATCTGTAGATAGATCCTTCCAGGACCTGACGAAACCCACCCCACTTGCTTCCTGCTCAAAATTGAACTTTGTATTGGAAGATGTGGGAGCTTTCAAAGTCACTGTGATTGTTCCCTTCCCCAAGGGTATCGTCCATCTGTTATTAGTTCCAGCGTCTGGCTGTGGATACGCAGAAATGAAGGTCATCCTGTCAGGATAATCCTCGGTTATCACTGCATCTTCCCAGTAATTGGTGTACGTGATGGTATAGGTCACGAGCCCGCCTGGAGATACAGTTTGTGACGATGCAGATTTAGTAATGCCACAATTTATCCAGTTTAGGGTATATGTATCTGATCGCGCGCTCTGACCGCTTGAATCGGTTGCCAAGACGTAGTACTCTATGGTCGTTCCTGCCAGATATCCACTCAATGTATAGGTCCAGAGATCGCCGGCGTCAGGATCCATTAGCACGTCGTGAGTCCCTGAAGGATCTGCGTAGACGAGATGGACCTCATTGATGTTTGCTGTGCCTGTGGCATGGGCTGTGATCTCAACACTTGTGCCCTGGCAAACATCGGCGCTCCCAGGAGTTATTTCGGTGATCTTCAGGCCTCCGCAATCCCTCCAGTAGATGAACTGGCTGACTGTTGTGGATCGATCGGAAACATCAGTGGCTTCGACCTGGATCTCCAGCCTGCTGCCTGCAATCTGGCCTGGTATTGGCGACTGGCTCATCCAGACTCCGTCTAAGACAGTCCCGCCTGGTTGCAGCGCCATGGGGATGGTCGATGAACCATAAATCAGATTTACGGATACAACTCCATCATCATCTGTGACATGTGCTGTCAAAACGACCTCTTCATTGGCGCAGGGATCCAGCGGTTCTACCGATAAGATATTTGGCGCAGCGCAATCTATCCAGCTTACTGCATATTCTCCCTCGGATGGAGACGTGACCTCGTTTTCTTCCTGATCCTGGGCTAAAATTTTGTAAGTGACAGTAGTACCTGCATCATGCCCTGGTATGCTTCCAACCCAATCACCTTCCATGGAGCCAACGGGGCCGGTCATTTCCACTGTATGCTCGCCGGTCTGATCGGTGTAGATCAGTTTTACAGATGTTACTGCAATGTTATCGATGACATGCGCTGTTACTTCGAGATCCTCATTGCCGCATGGTGTATTGGTGGAAGGCACGACTGAGGAAATTGTCGGGAGCGTCAAGTCTCTCCATGTCTTCGTGGCAGATTGTGTCAGGGATCTTGGCACATCTTGCGCCATAACAAGACGCTGAATGGAAGGCGTCACGCCAAGCCATATTGCGCCGGAGGGAACTATGAAGCTGGTGGCCGCGAAGATTGTGTCGTCGCCAGCATTGGTTCCTGTGTATGTAAATGCAGACTGGCCATTGACATCGGTTGCGATGCGGACAGGGCTCGTGGTCGGGTTGACTCCTGCAACCGAGAACGTCACCTCTTGGCCTGAGACGGCACTCCCGCTTGGATCCTTAACGGTTGCGGTCACAGTGTGCTGAGCACCCAAGGGATTCGTAGAGGATGGTGGTGCAAGGTCTAAAGTGGATGGTATTTGAGGAATGGATGCACTTCCGGCATCATCGACAATGGCTCTTGCGGCTGCGAATACGTTCTCAGGAGTGCCGGAGCTGAGATCCAATTCGTTGGAAAAATGCCAGATAGCCAGTTGGACTGCAGCCCCCTTTTCTCTGTCGCTTAAACCACCTGGAAGGTCTGTATTGGGATAGCAATTATTCAATATCCAGATGATGTTCGGATCGGCTCCAGATCCACTCAGCATGTATGTATTGCCATTCTGAGTACTTATGTCGATATCCATACAATAGGTTGGATATGGTGTTGTATCACCATCGATAGTGATGTAAATGATGCCTGCATCTTTAATACCATGGCCTATAGTGTTGACCGTAATTAGGTCTGCACCAACTATCGTTGCAATTAAAGCACTAACACATCCACTTTGTGATATAATTAATATTATTACAATAGTCAGAAATCTATAGAGCCTTTTCATTTGAATCCCTCCTCATTTTGCAATATTAGTATAATACATCTTTATTATAATATACCTAATTGTAAATTAAATGCCTTATTAGTGAACTTTGTAGTTATTTTAAAGTAAATAAGCTGGCAGTAATCTATAGTAAGTACTAAAAAATATAAAATAAAGTAATTATCTATTTTAAGATCAACTCTCTTCAGATCATTCTGATATATGTGTCATTCCAATCACTTCATTCTGATCAAGTTATAGCGACGTTTAGGCAGCTCAATGGACAGACACTGCCATCCTTCTCCTCCCACTTAGCCTGCACGGGATCGAAATGTTCAATTTCATCGGAGTTCGCCTGAACTGACCACGGGCAGGTGAGGTCTGCAGGCTTAACCTCGCGCTCGCAGCTGTCCAGCCACGCCCGGTAGATGATCGATTGATTCTTTTCAAAGGTCCCCCCGGCGCTGCAACTGCCCGTGGCTTCCACCAGGTTAATGATATCTCCGTCGCATTTAGCAACGTCCAGACAAATCTCGATCCTCATCGAGTCGCCGATGGCCAGGTGGAGCAAGGTCCAGTTGCAGCTATTCCCTTCAAGCAGCACAGGTCGCAAGGAGGTGTTGAGGAATCTTGAATCCGGGGGGAATGTGTCTCGCAGGAGGAGCGGCCCCAGTGCAGCGTTGCCATCATTGGCGATGGTGATGGTGTACGCGGCCACGTCTCCGATCAGTCGACCTTCCTTTTGAAGATAAAGATGGGGCCTGTCATACTTTGAGCTGCAAGAGATCATAAGCTTTCTCTTGATATTGAAGTCGCCCATGAGGATCTCGTCCTCATCTACCTGCTGTCTTTCGCTCGCGGCATAAGCAGTCCGCAACCTTGCAGTCCCCGAGAAATTGATCTCGCTCTCCATTGCTCTGAGGCCCCGAAAAACTGTGTTCTTCTTCAGGTATTCTGCGCTCAAGACCTCCTCACCGATGAAGCTGGATGGAGTTTGAGACCACATTCCTTCTGCACACCTCTGAGATATGTTGAGATACGTACTGGGCGAGATCTCATAGCTTTGGGCAAAATGTGCTGCATCTACGTCCTTGCTCATGAAGTTGCTCAATGTATCGATTCGCTCCTCAGATCGAAAGGTGCCCGTGCCAGATTCGTAGCTTCCCTGGGTGTTACCGATCTTGGTATCTGCATTCAAGTAACCGCTGCCCGATACAGATCGATGCCGTATTAGGCTCTGGCCCGAATCGTTTATCTTCTCCAAAACCAGGAAGCTTCCAATATACTCTTCTTTGGAGATGTCGCCTTCAGCCTTTGCCGTATACTTTGTGGGCTTCTTTTGCATTTCAATGGATGCCAGACCTCGAAAATCCGATTCCGTCTCGAGCCGTGAGCCGTTCTCATCCAGTTCGAAATGGCTTTCAAGATCTAGCCAGTTCGAGTATCTGTACAATTCGCAAAATTCTGTATTCGTTATTCCATTTTTGACACTGCCCTCCTTTGACCAAGGAGAAGAGATGCACTGCGAACTGTTTCGCGGCAGGATAAATGTGGTGGGACGGTAATTAGCCTTCATGCTCTGACTAAGACTTATGGATTTATTTGAAAGTAGAAAATGCAGATCCTCTGTTGTTTCGTAATTTCCGCTGCCGTGCTCGCGGAGACGGAGGTTCGTGCCCTCCTCTCCCAGAATTTTCACTTTCGCCATGCCAAAAAGCTGCATTTGATCAGATGATACGTAAACCCAGTTGGTGAGAGTAGAGCATCTTTGGGAGGTAGTGTAATCCCTGTAGGCGTTGACAAAGCCGATACCAGCGATCTCCTGATGGCCTTCGAACTTCATATCTGTACGGGGAACCCTCACAGTCAGCCGGATCTCAACGAACTTCCCTGGATCTAAAGAGTCAAATTTCCAGATGCCATCACCTACCTGGTTTGGAGAGGCAGAGACCAACTCCACAGGCGAGTCGAAAACATCCCTTACGGTTATGTTGGTGGCAGGCTGGCCGCCGCCGTTATAGACATTTATGACGTAGTATATCTCTTCGCCTCTGCGCACTGCCTTCTGCAGCGCAGTCTTGTTAACGCCCAGCCTGGTCTCGTTCAGAACCCTGGTATAAGTTGTGCCGCCCTTCGGACAAAGCTCGTCCGACATTATTGTGAAGCGATTTACAAGCACGACGCCGTCATCAAGGTTTTCATCTACACGCACCTTGATTTCTATGCTGTGGGGCTCATTGGGTGCCAGTCGATGGATCTTCCATGTGTTGTTATCCGCATTTGTGGGCGCTGGGTCGGCAAAGAGAAAAGACACGCCAGGATCGAGCTCATCGATTATGGTGACGTTGTTTGCCACTGTGCAGCCTTCATTTTCATAGGTAAGCGTGTAGCTTAATATCTCTCCTACCTTTACTGGATCTGGATCAACCTTCTTGCTAATTGAGAGGCCCATGGCGACGACCTGTGCCGAAGACCTTCTCAGGTAATCATTTACACCACCTCTGCCAGATCTCTCATCATCACTATCGCCTGCTGTGCTCGTCCAAGTCAAAATGGCTTCATTGACGATCGTATCACCAGGCTTCGCTTTGCAGGTTACATTGAACGAGATCAGGACCTTCCGGCTGCTATCCCAGCCAAGATCTATGACATCGAAATGCCATCTCAAGCCGTCAGCGTCAAACGTGGCCGGAGGCCCTGACAGAACCCCAGCCGAGCCCGGCAAATATGCCATGCCGTCCGGCAGTAGATCTTGCAGCTCTATGTCAAGGGCGGGCGCGTGGCTTTGAGTGGAGTGGTAAACGGCCAGAACATATGATATACTGTCGTTGATGCCAGCTACTGTGGAAGAAGGAGATACCTCCAGGACAAGGTCTGGTTCAGCCACTGTGATGGACCCGGCTGCATCTCTGTCTATCCCTTGCCCGTCACTCCAGGTCATGCAAGCTTGTGTACCCATCAGAATGGCACCGTCCTGGTTTTCAGGCGAATTTGCCAGAGCACAATTATATTCGATCTCGATTCTAAATGCTGGACCCACATCTCCGAAGAACCAGCAGATCTGCAAAGATCCATCTTCGTTCGACGTCTTCGTCTCTTTTTGCAGTTCAATTCCATGCAAGGATAAGCTGCTGCTGTTGTAGTTCAGCCCGCCGGGAATGGTATCATTGATCCACAGGTCTTGGGCCCCATCTGGCAGGTCGGCATCGATCTCGTATCTTATGACTTCACCTGGTGCAAGGCGATGAGGCTCGTCCGGAAGCTTTCGAATGGCCGTTCTCTTGTCAACCTGCGATGCTTGCCGGACCTCCTGGCAAGGTCCAGAGCCCCATTTGGCAACTACGATGTTGGAGTAGTTATCACATGATAACACAGCCTTGGCCACAACTCTGACATCCCTCTCATCTCCTGGGTTCAGATAATTATAGCTCCACTCGAGCTGCTTGCCAGGAGAATCGATTTCAAGCAATTGAAGGCCCTCTTTTAAAGTAGCATTGACCTGAACATCGTATGCAACTCCCGCGCCATCGTTTCTCACCACAATCGTCCAGGTTATCTCATCTCCTTTTGCAGCTTCAAACCGGTCAGGCGTAACATAGACTCTCAGGTCAGCTCTTCGTGTTGTTAATGAAGGCGATTTTGCAAAGACCTCTCCAGAAGAGGAGGATAGCTTCGCAAAGAGAGTTGCGTTGCTTGGCGCATTGCAGCCTGGTGTGAGATTAAACTTCAGTGTCACAGTCTCCCCAGCATAAATGTTGGAAGCGCTTCCACCATTTGATGAACCCTTCGTGGCCTCCTGAAATCTCCACTCTCGATCGTCTCCTAGATCCTTGCCGTCCGGACAGCGTGCCCAGCACATGTCATCGTTCTTTTCATCTCTTGCCTCTGGCGTGCAGTCAACCTCTTTGCCTGAAGAATCAAAAAGGGTGATTTTTGTTGGATACGAGTTGATCAGCGAGCCATTAGTCCAGGCGATGACATGATAGCCGCCCGCAGCGATTACAGTGCCCTCTGATATGAATACTGTTTTTCCAAAATAGCCATCGACAAGCTTCCATCCACCGACATCGACATCAAAAGACGAAGGGTTATAGATCTCCAGCCATTCATTTCCTGAATCGGGGCCCTCAGGATTTTGCTCCACCTCATTGATCGTTATGTGTCGACATGATCTCAATGCAGTGTTCAGATCCCAATTGACGAATTGTCCGTCCACGAGCGGATTGTAAGATGATTCGACATCATCTAAGATGATCTTCGAGTCTTTTGAACAGGAAAACGCCTCGGGAATCTGAACGGTCGCTGATAGCACGCTGGTATCCTCGTCGCAAACGAGATCCAGGCTGCAAGCTTTGGGACCACAAACGTCAAATTCCAGCGGAGAATTGATGCTTAATGAGGATGATGCGGCAGGGATGATTGTCAGTAGCAATATTAGATGAAAAATAGGGAGCATATGATATCTAAAATTATTTTTGTAGCTCTTTTCGTACCTATCTAAATTACCACATGCTACATCGACCTCTACAGACACTAAATTTGCCCCTACTTTTAGTCAGTATTTTTAGTACTTATCATAAAAAAAAACTCTTATTTAACTTTTTCCTTCAGTCTCTGAAGGGTGTGCAGTCCCTCGTGGATCAGCGTCTCAAGAAGTGATGCTCTTCGAAAGGACAATCCTAAACTAATAAAAGTGGTGAAGGGCAGAGATCGGCGATCACAGATGCGCGTTAGCGCCTCTTCCTAGCAGCCTTGTACTTAGGCCAGGCCTGATAGCGCGCATCTTTATCGGCATAGCTTGCAGCCACGCTGTCGGATGCTGCCCGATCTAACCTGTCGTCGCGCAACTTTTTTTCCGCTGCCATCTTCCTCACAATGAAGTAATTGGCTGCTAGGAAGAGGGGGATCATCAGAATACATATCACGATTATCTGCCACACTTGCATAAAGTCACCTGAACTTGGCCAGCAGCCTGGCGTAGAACTCTCGCTCCGGGCTTTTTGCGGACCGCACCAGCCGGTCTAAAATCAGCTCAGGAGTGCTCTTGGCCAGGTAATTGTACTTCGGGCTCCTATTCACGATGAGATTGTTCTTATCATCCAGGCCCTCTGCATCGATTCCATCCACCCGCACCGCAGTTTCTGCATAGCGCCTGATATCCTCGGCCAGATGGCTGACGAAGACCGCCAAAGAGCCCGAGCTGTTCAGGTCATCCAGCATGCATGCGATGATGCGCGCCGAGGCCCCAGGCTCGGTGATGGCCTCCAGCTCGTCCGCCAAAACCAGCTTTTGTTTCTGGTTCTCCACGACTGAAAATTTGCGTATGGCCGTCTCAAATGCGCCAGCTGAAAGGGTGCCGCGGCTCTTGCTGAAATAGTACATCTCCTGAAAGAGGCTCATTTTGCACTGCTTCGCAGGTACAGGCAATCCCATGTGGCCCAGGATTACGATCTGTGCTATGAGATCCAGAAGCGATGTCTTGCCGCCTGAGTTCACGCCGCTGAGGATGACCACCTTCTCAGGATGGTCCATTGTGCCCAGTGAATAACTCACCAGATCAGGTTGATTCAAGGAGAGATTCCGGCCACATTCAAAGCTCAGGCACGGCTCATTGGCGATCTCTGGCATGCATAGCTCCTCCTCAAGAGCGAAGCTGCCCAATGCATGGAAGAAGTCGAACTCCATGAGGGCATAAACCAGCTCGAATGCAGACTCCTTCTTGTCCACAAGGTCGCGGGCCAGCTCTCTCCTAGCCTTGAGCCCCCTCTCTTCAATCCTGCCTCTCAGGTCCTGTTCAAAGGAGTGCAAAGACTGTCGGTCGATCTCCAGTGGAAAGCAGACCTTCTCAGGGAATATCTCATCCAGCCAGACAGTCTCTGGCCCTTTTAGCTCCAGATCGCGAACTATGCGGTTTTTTGCCTCCAAAAGTGTCTCGTGAAAGATGCCCTTCATCTGTAATTCGAAGAGCTCCTGGAATCCTTCGCCCCGGCTCATTACCATGAGCAGATCAGTGCCGCCCAGCGTCAAAGAGCTCATCTCAATCTTTTTCTTAAGCTCATCATTAGCCCAGGACGCTGCATCGCCCACGCACCCTTTCAGACGATCAGCAAGCCCCGAAAGACGCTTCGCCTCGCTATCATCTCTTTCATTTAATTTGCAGATGCATCTTGCTAAATCGTCCCATTCAGCAAAGCCGCTCACGCCCAGGTCCCTCAGCTTGAGCGCCGCCTTTGTCGCGGACAAGAGCGTGTCCAGATTGTCCGCGAAAAATCCCAAAACAGCCTCAGGAGCCAGATACCACTCATCGAGCGACAGGGCGAGCTCGATTCCAGGAGGGCCTTCGATCTCCTCACCCACGAAGCTGACATGGCTGTAGCTTGCTGCCAGGCCCGCCAGTTCTCTTGGGCTCTCCGTCATGTACAGGTCGATCAGCTTATCAAGCCCACGCGCCTTCAACTGCTGGAAGGCTTTCGCTGAGGATACTGCCACAGCTCTCTCTCGTACTCGCGAGGGGGCTCTCTCTCTCAAGGGCTTGATCATGCTCAGAAGATCGCTTATGCCCTGCCCCTGCGTCAGCCTGGCGTGTTTTATTGCAGTTTCTATCATTTTGCGGTTCTCGGCAATTAGCGTTGCAGAAGAAGATGGGAATAGCGTGGCTATCTTATGGCGGGCATATTCCGTATGAGCATAGCTTTCAATCCGAGCTATCAGCATCTGATATACTCTGGATACCTCATCTGTTGCGAGGAAATCATCAGGCTTGACGCCATATTTCATTCCACAGGCATGCTGGACCAGGAGGAGAGCCTGGCGTTCGCTCAAGCCCCTGGTCAGGCCCACGACGTCTCCCCCAAGGACAGCCCGCAAGGCGTTCTCCTCGCTACCATAATGCTCGATCAGGCGCTCCCTTATGCGAGAGCCCACACCGGGCAGATCCACCAGCTTCAATCCAGCGGCATATTGAAAGGAATATAATATATCTGTTCCGCCGACATGATCTGCAAGAAGCTTGATATCCTGTGGAGGAGTTGAAGAGCCTGTGCTACTAAATCGCTTGCTGGACCTAGGGGCTGAGGAGAGCATATTTCTGGCTGAGAAGTCCTTAAAAGACCTTCTGTACTTGCCCGTTACTGAGGGGATATTGGAGTCGGTACAGGATGCTGACGAATGCATTGAACTATTGGGGCTGGGCGTGGCATTGCACATCAAGCAGCCTGCAGAGTTCTGGCTCTTGCTGACGGATAAATATTCAGATAATAAAATCATCGAAGAAAATGCCGACAGATGGGCACATCTAGTCAGCAAGACTGTGCAAACCGAAGAGGAGGATTTTTTCCTTGCTCTGAGGGAATATTTTGCCATATCGCTCACGGAAGAATTGTTCTGTGATGAATGCTTTACGAAAGGAGCCCCTCTTTACGTAGAAGAGCGAATAGAGCGGCTGAAATCTTTTATAGCTCCTATAATACCTCGAAATGCGAGCATCCTGGAGATCTGCTGCGGCAGCGGCATGGCCACTCAGGCCCTAATGCAACTGGGGCACCATCCCATCTGCA